>CAXAVP010000154.1:0-10565 GCA_963972175.1 uncultured Arenibacter sp. | reverse complement strand
TGGATACTACAGCTTGGGAATGGTCTTTCATTTTATTGTTGATTATTAATTTTTTACTGAATGTTATGTTTATAAAGTTTGATTAAGAAATTGAACGATCAAGGTGTGTATACCCTCCGTCCACAAAGAGCAATTGCCCAGTGGTGTGACTGGATTTTTCCGATAGTAGAAAGGCAACTGTATTGGCAATTTCCCTTGCCGTTGTCATGCGTTGTCCCAAGGGAATTTTATCGGTTATACTCTTTAATTTAGCTTCTGGGTCATCAAAGGTTTTTATCCAGCGGTCATATAAGGGGGTATAACATTCGGCCACTATAACGGCATTGACCCTAATATTATACGGTAACAACTCCACTGCCCATTCGCGGGTAACGGCATTTCGCCCTCCATTGGAGGCCGCATAACCAGAAGTTCCTCCCTGTCCGGTCATAGAGGTCTTGGAGCCTATATTTACAATGGCCCCTTTATTCTTTTTTAGCTCTGGCAAGGCGTAATGTGCCATTAAATAATAATGGGTCAGGTTACGGTTTATAGAGCGCAGGAATTCCTCGTAATTCCCGTTCTCCAGTCCAACCCCATCATTGACCCCGGCGTTGTTGACCACTCCGTCTATTCTACCAAACTTCTTAACGGCACTTTCAACAGCTTGTTTGCATTGCTCGGGATCGGTAAGTTCTGCCGTAGCAAAAGAGGCTTTGCCTCCACTTTTTTCTATGGCTGCTACCACCTCTAGCATACTTTTCCTATCTCTTCCCACCACTACGGGAATAGCACCTTCCTCTGCCAAAACCGTGCTGATTCCATGTCCAATGCCCTTGGAGCCGCCAGTTACCAATATTACTTTATCCTTAAGTTGTAAATCCATGTTTTTACTTTATTTTTTTTACTCAACAAAATAGGCGCTCAGATTTTTGATCTGTGCAACCCCTTCTGAAGCCACAATCTTAATCCGCAATCTACTTAATTTTACCTTATTAAATTTTTCTATTCTTTTATTGCCTACACTCTGCCCTTTTGTAAGGGTCTGCCAACGACCCTCTGTAAAGCCTTCGATCTGATACTCCCTAATACGCTCTCCTTTGGCAATATCTTCCTGAACTATCACATGATTTATGTCTGTGGGACCATCAAAACGCAATACAACCTTATTACCCATACCTGCCGTACTGGCCACAGGCTTGGAAAATCTCCTTTTTATCTCCATTCCCCATTCCTTTAAACGTTGCACATCCGGTTCTGGCATGAGTCCGTCCGGATCCGGGGTAAGCCCCATGATCAAGGTGGCATTCCTTCCCACCGATTTATAGTACATCTCCATTAAATTTTGCACTGGAAATATATGGGCCTCGTCCCCTGGTTCCCAAAACCATTCATGGCGTCCATTGTAACCTCTTAACGGGGCATCGGCCATTGCAGGTACCCAAAATTCACCCTTTACGTCCCCTTCCTTTAACAATTGAAAATTATTCTCGGCTATATTCTTTTTAGCACTTTCCCCTGCCCCGGTAGCCCTATACGGGAAGGTAGACCAATTGGGGTAGGAAACGGTTCCCGATTCGGATCCGCCCCATCGGGCTTCCGCCAATTGCCCATTGTGATAAAACAAGCAATTGGGCTGATACTGACGTACAATAGGCAATACGTCCGGAGCTCCATTTTTGGGATGGTCTGCACCGCCATCGAACCAAATTTCAAATAACTCTCCGTAATTGGTACAAATTTCCTTGACCATTCCCTCTACCATCTTATTGTACCATTCTTGACGGTTTTCCTTAAATGCACCCTCTCCATTCACCTTAAAATCATGCACCCCTAGAAATGAATTCCACCTAACCCCTAGATAAATCCCTGGTTTAACACCGTATTTTCTACAGGATGCCACAAAATCTGCCACCAGGTCCCCTTTTCCGTCTTTCCAGTCCAAGGCCTTAACACTGTAGGGATTTACCTTGGATTGAAACAAAGCAAAGCCGGTCTCATGGGTTGCCGTTAAAATAGCAAACTTGGCCCCTGCTGCTTTGGCCGCCTTTACCCATTGGTCCGTATCCAGGTTTTTGGGATTAAAAACCTGGTAGTCCTTCACTGGATCTATCCTATTATTTCCCTGTCCATATTTAAGCCCATCAAATACGTGAAGGTCATAATGAAAGACCACCCCCAGCTCTGCCTCCTGCCATGCCAATTGCCTCTTATTGGGCAATGGGACTTTATTCTCAGCTATTGGAATAAATACACTATAGGAATCATTCCCTTTTTTAACGGCCACCGATAATACTTTGGGTATCCCATCCTCTTGGTAAACGAAAGGTCTTTCCTTCCTATCCGGCTTCAGGACTGTCCCATCTTCCATTAAAATTTCTTTATTCTTGAGAACAAATTCATTTGCTTTCTCCCAGTTGGTTCCGTTTTTAGAGGTCACAAGACCAATATAGTTATGAGCATGAAAAACACCATAAAATCTCTCCCTTCCTTCATCATACCAAACGGACATATCTTCGGTATCCAAATAGTCTATTACCGGCTTCTCTTGAATTTGAAAGGGTCCGTCCGGATGCTGGGAAACTGCAACCGCTTGGTTCCTGATAAACCGCTTTTCATTGGGCTTATCGCCTTTTACAATCAAATAATACTTATCATCCTTGCCCCTGTCTATAGCCGGGTTTACGGTAAGGGTAGTAATGGGGCCAGCAGGCTCTACCAATGGTGTATCCGTTCTGGTCCAAGGTCCGTTTAGGCTATTTGCCACGGCCACCCCTGTGCGCTGGTTGGGCCGTAAAATTTTCCAGTTGGGATGCGTATATCCTGTATGGGCAATTTTCACCAAATCTTTATCGGTATAATCCTCACCCCCCATATTGGTGGCTATATAATACAAATAGTACTTGCCCTCAAAATACTTTATTTTTGGGTTATGGGCCGTAATGGCATCCCAATGGCCTTTGCCCCTACCTTTTAATACTGTTGCTTTGTATTTCCAGGGTCCGGCCGGGCTTTTACTTGTGGCATGGGCTATTTCTGAATGGGTTAACCATCCAAAAAAACTGTATTCTTTTTTCCACAGGGAGTAAAAGAGATGGTATTTGCCGTCCCTTTCTTTAATGATGGAACTTCCCCAATTGTAATATCCTTCGGTTTTAAAAATATTCTCTTGGGACACTGCCTTAAAATTATCAAATAAATACAGATCGTCCTCCCCTCCCTGAGCGTTGACCAAGAGTAGACTAAAGCAAAAGATGAAGAAAAGTTTTTGTTTCATTTCCATATTACATAGTGTAAGAATTCAACACCTCATCAGGATAGGGTATTTGCTCGCCCGTATCTTTTCTTGCCGGTATCTGCGCCTTAACTTTCCGCAAATAATCCGATAGTATTTTTGCCAATTCCCATGCTTTTGCGGGCTGTTCATTTATCAAATTCCTGGTCTCCCCTATATCTTCCTTAATATTGAACAATTCCATGCTGCTATCCTTATAATAGTAGATCAATTTCCAATCGCCCAGTCTAGTACTGCTCGTAGCTCCAATTCCTGGCCCAGACGGACCCCACTCGTTAGGGTAATGCCAAAACAAGGGCCTCTTGTCATTATTGCCTTTCCCGGAAAGCAGGGGTAAAAAACTAATCCCATCAACCTGCTGTACCGTTTTAAGATTTGTAATGCCGGCCATTTCCAAGATGGAAGGATAAAAATCCTCTATGATCAGTCGTTGATCGGTCACTGAATTGGGCTTGGTTTTCCCGGGCCATTTCACTAGCATAGGCTCCCTAATCCCCCCTTCATGGGCAGAGCCCTTGCCACTACTTAGTGGTTTGTTATGGGTATGCCTTTCCCCTCCCCTGGCAACTGCACTTAACCCGCCGTTATCGGACATAAAAAGGATAATGGTATTGTCCGAAATCTTTTTATCATCCAAATAATCCATGACATCGCCTAAACTCTTATCCATTCCTTCTACCAGAGAGGCATACTTGGCCTCTGTGGAATCCAAACCTTTGTCATAGTATTTCTGCACAAATCGCTTATCGGCCATAATAGGGGTATGTACGGCGTAATGTGCCATGTACAAAAAGAAGGGCTTCTTCTTTTCCAAGGCCGCATCCATTGCCAATTTAGCCTCTTGGGTAATGGCTTCGGTAAGAAATATATCCTTACCGTGATATTCTTCCAATCCAGGTACCGCCCAGACTTTTTTCTTTTCCGATCCATTGCCAAAATTTTCGCTTCCCAGATAACTCCCAGGTGCCCCTGCCGCATGACCGGCAATATTTATTTCAAAACCAAGATTTAAAGGGTCGGCTCCAGGGGTACCTATGGCACCAAAATGAGCCTTTCCGGCGTGAATGGTGTAATAGCCCGCCTCTTTCAACAGCTGGGGCAAGGGGGTGGCATGGACCGCCTTGTCTATTCCTGCAACCGGACTCAATCCGTTTACGTTCCACTCCGGGAACTCAAGGGTCTTATGGTTGGTTTCCATAGGCTGTAGCATGTCTTTTTGCAATGTCCAATTGGTTACCCTATGGCGCGCCGCATTCATACCCGTCATAAGACTTACTCGTGTGGGTGAACAAACAGCAGTAGCGTAGGCCTGGGTAAACTTCATCCCTTCCTGGGCCAGACGCTCCATATTTGGGGTATGATAAAGGTCGTTATAGGCAGTTCTCTGTGTCCAAAAGGGAACCGAGGTATCTTGCCACCCCATGTCATCCACAAAAAACAATACAATGTTTGGCGAGGTGGACTGCTCCTTATTCCCGGGCACTACCTTTTCTTTACAGCCAATAAACAACAAGGCCAGCAGGGCAAACCCCAACTTTATATTTTTCATATGTAGATATTTAATTGTTTTTTAACGGTCATATGCAATTCGCATATCTTCATCCGTGTTTGCGAAGAGAATTCGGTCATGCTCATTTCATAATTATACCTTTAATCATCTGTTAACTTAATTACTCTCTATTACTGCCCCATCCTCGCGGTAAAGGTCTACTTCTCCATCGAGTAAAACAGCCAATACCGTCATGTTTTTATCCAATACATGGTCCGGTACTTTTATATAGTTTATTCCGGGGTAGTGGCTCCAAAACACCTTCCCAATGACCTGATGCGATAATTTGGTCCCATTACCAACGACCCATATGCGATTTATCCTATTTTTTAGTCCACGTATGACCACTTCCCCATTGGGATTGCCCTTTACAAAAAGATAGAGGATCCTCTTGTCCTTGGATAGGGTAGTAGGACCGTAAAAATGCTCTTTGGGAATCCCGGAGCGGGTTCCGTAGATGGCTTCTTTATGTTTATTGGTCCAACGTCCCAGCCCTTCCAACACCGCTACCTGTTCCTCAGGAATACTGCCATCGCCCTTTGGGCCGATATCCAGTAAAAGGTTACCTCCATTGCCTATGACATCGGCAAAAATGCCAATGACTTGATCGGTTGTCTTATAGTTGTGATCATTTTTTTGATATCCCCATGAGTCGTTCATGGTAAGACACAACTCCCAGTACTTATTCTCTGGTCTGGTGATGGGCATACCTTGCTCCGGAGTTGCGTAATCTCCCTGATCATTTAAACGGGAATTTAGAATTGTATTGGGGTTCCTATCCAAGAGCATTTTCCTTACTTTAGGAGCTTGCCACTCTTGAGAACTGTGTTCCCAATCCCCATCAAACCAATATAGGTCTGGATTATACCTATCTGAAAGCTCCTTTAACTGGCCTTGATAATATTTTAGGTATTTATTCCACCTTTTGGGCTCTTCGGCCGCCTTGTACCTAACTGAGTCCCTGGTAAAATGCGTATAGTCTGCATAAGACCAATCCGGCAAGGAAAAATAGATACCTACCTTTAATTTTCGTTGGCGTAGTGCCGATACAAATGGGGTAAGCACATCCTGTTTGGCCGCAGCCCCCTCTAAGGCATTAAAATCCCCATATTTAGTATCCCAAAGGGCAAATCCGTCATGGTGCTTGGAAGTAATTACGGAATATTTGGCACCGCTGCGTTCTATTAAATCTGCCCAAGCCTGTGGATCATATTTTTTAGCCGTAAACCCCTTGGTCTGCTTTAGATAATCCCCATGTGAGATATAACCATTGTAAAAGGACCAAGACTCATCTATACCATTAACGGCATACAGCCCCCAATGGATGAACACTCCCAATTTGGCATCTTTGAACCATTCCATTTTCTGTTCATTTTGCATAATGCTATCCGTTGGCCGTTCCTGGGCCAGATTTACGGAGATGGTCAAAAGAAAAATTGAGGTAAGCAGTTTTTTCATGTAAATAAATATGTGTTAATTAAAAATAATGTTTGTATCGCAGTATTAATCATTTTTTTCCAATTTGGCATTCAGCCAGGTCTTTTGATCCTTTTTCAGTTGTACCTCGGCATTTATATCCCCGTACACCAAGGCTACATCCATATCGTTATGGGCCAATAACCCTACTTTCACCAAATTACCGTCCTTCCATTCCAAATCCACGGTTATATTTCCTCGGGCTACCAAGCCACTAATGGCTCCCGATCCCCAGTTTGCTGGCAAGGCAGGCAACAACCTAAGAAAACCTTCATGTGACTGCAGCAAAAGTTCCGCCACTCCAGCGGTATACCCAAAATTACCATCTATTTGAAATGGAGGATGCTCATCAAATAAGTTATCGGCAATGGAAATCTGCATCAATTTATTGATATTCTCTTGTGCAGATTTGGCATCCAGTAACCGGGCATTGAAATTGATCATCCATGCCCTGCTCCATCCAGTACCGGCTCCCCCATGCTGCAGTCGGAAGTTGATCGTCTTTTGGGCCGCAGCAAGGGCTTCCTTGTTCTTAGAGGTAATAGCATCCCCTGGGTGCAGAGCGTACAGATGTGACATATGTCGATGTCCTTTTTCCGGTTCTTCATAGTCCTGGTTCCATTCCAAGATCCTACCATCTTTCCCAATAACAACCCCGGGATAAAGATCTTCCAATTTGGTTTTCACCTCCTTAACAAAGCCATCATCTATCCCCAAAACTTTGGCAGCCTCCAAGGTGTTTTCAAAAACTTCAGCTATTATCTGATGTCCCATGGCAGCCCCTAAGGACATGGCCGCTGGTTTTCCATCTGCAGCCAAATAGGAGTTTTCGGGGGACATTTCAGGATAGGAGATCCATTTCCCACTATTTTCATCTTTCTGAAGCCAGTCCAAATAAAACTCGCTTATCGATTTCAAGTATGGATAGGCGCGCTTTTGAAGGAACAGTTTGTCTTGGGTAAACCTATAATGCTCCCAATAGTGCTGTGCCAACCAGCCCCCACCGTGGATCCAAGCTCCCCAATAGGGCATATCGGCACGCATCCATGGTGCTGCCCACAGATCGGTAGCGTGGTGCATTACTGCTCCACGGTCCATACCGTATTGTTCCTTTGCCGTGATTTTTCCCCTTTCCAGCAACCGATCACCAAAATCGAACAGCGGCATATGAAGTTCGGAGAGGTTAGCCACTTCCGCTGGCCAATAATTCATTTGCAAGTTGATGTTAAGATGATAGTCTGCATTCCAGGGAGCCTCAATATGCTGATTCCAAATACCCTGAAGATTGGCCGGATTGGTACCTGGTCGTGAAGAGGATATTAACAAATAACGGCCGTATTGAAATAATTTTGCTGCCAAATCAGTATCCTCCCCACCATCTTTTATTCTTTTTAATCGTACATCGGTAGGTACGGAATCCAATGCACTACCCTGCAAATCAAAAGAAACCCGGTGATACAAGGTAGCATAATCTGCAATATGTTTTTCCAAAATTCCAGAAAAATCTTTACCCTCCAAGCTTTTTAAGGTTTTGTCATTTTTAGCAACATAATCATCAGAGTAAAAGGAAGTATTACATACAATATAAATTGTGGCTTCCTTGACCCCTTCCAAGGATAACGACCCGTTTACGGCCCTGACCTGACCGGATGAATTTACAACCTTTAACCTGGTTTCAAATTTAACGCCATAATCGATCTCCAAGGGTTGTGCATCCTTTTTTCCACCGTATTGGGTTACCATTCCCATCATACTGATCTCTGAATCAGAAGGGTTGGAGGTGGTTATGGTTTTATGACCGTGATCTTCCGGTCTATCCAACCTAAGATCAAAATCCATTCCTCCTTTGGCCGTTGTACCAAGGTTAATTACCAGAACGTCGTCTACTTTGGAAGCAAAAACTTTTTCGGAATAATTATCCCCTTCACTGGTATAATCAACTTCTACCAAGGCATTGTTTAAGTCCAATGATCTTTTGTAATTTTCAACCTTTTTATCTTCTTTAAAATCGATAAACAGGTCCCCCATGGTCTGATGCGACCTTACTACGGTCTTATAGGAAAACTTGTCCATATACTGGGCATCTACCTCATGGGCCTTCCCTTCCCTCAATAATTTTCTGAAATATTCCAGATCTTCCGCACTGCCCTTGGAATTGCCCCAGTCTGGACCTCCCGGCCACATAGAGTCTTCATTGAGCTGTATACGTTCGTTTTGCGGGTCTCCAAAGACCATAGCCCCCAAACGGCCATTCCCTACGGGCAAGGCCTCCATCCATTTACTTGCTGGTTGTGCATACCAAAGCTCATTGGATGTCCGCGTTTTTTGCTGCTGCTGACAACTAAAAAATGTTAACCCCAAAAGTGTTATTACAAATATCCCAATCTGCTTCATTTCCAATTTTTTATTGCTGTTCCAACTCCCAATTATCTGTCCTAAAAGCGGATGCCGGCAAACCTTCCACATTGTAAAGATCTGGGAGTGCACCATTGGTAAAGGCAAACCTCACCGCTACTGGTTTTTTTACTTTGGAGGAGTATATCACCACCGTACTACCACTTATCTTAGCCTTAGCCGGGTAAAATACCTTATCCTCCCCAGCAATGTAAAATTCGCGCAATTCCTTTCCCTTTTTCATTAATCCCTTGTCCGCATGATTAAATTGAAGTACTATTTTCTTGTTTCTTTTTTCCATGGACCGGTAGACCGGTCCTGAATATGCCAGTCCCTCTTTTCCATACGTTTTGGCCAAGGCCCATAGCCCTAAACGATGCCCTACATCTTGCTTGTTTGTAGGGTGTATATTTTCTAGGTTCCCAATATCATTGGTAACTACCATGCCCGTCTTGGCTACATTTTTCATGGTATACAACTGTGCATCCCTGACATGTGCTGCATCCGTTCCTAGGGGATCGTCATATTTATATGGGGCTATCTGTACAAAATAAAAGGGCAGATCCTTACCCCATTCTTCTCGCCATGATTGGATCATTAATGGAAAAGACCTAAAGTAGGATTCCGGGTTCACCCTGTTGGACTCTCCTTGATACCAAATAAAACCAGCTATATCAAATTTGGTTATTGGGTGTATCATGGCATTATAGGCCAGACCTGCCTTAGTGGGCCACCAGGCAACTTCCTTCAGTTTTTCTGAGGCTTTCTTTAATTCCGCATCATCTGTAATCAACTCCTTTTTCAGCCAAACTTCCACTGGTGTACCGCCCCAACTGGAATTAATAACCCCTACAGGGACACCTAAGTTTTGGTGTAACTCCCTACCAAAAAAATAAGCCACGGAACTAAACTTCTCCATGATTTGAGGTGTACACACCTCCCATTTTCCTTTTAATTGATCCTGGGGATTATCGGATATCTGCTGTGCTACTTGAAAAAAGCGTATCTCTGGAAAGTTGGCATTTTCTATCTCCTCCTCAACATTGTCCAATCCGTTTTTGGGGGTCCACTGCATATTGCTCTGTCCGGATCCCAACCATACCTCACCGATCAGTACATTTGTCAGCTCCAATTTTTCATGACCTTCCACCATGACACTATAGGTGCCCCCGGCCTTGGGTGTTGGAAGTTGCAATGACCAAACCCCCTGATGGGCTTTTGTGGCCACTTTTTCATTGTTCCAAGTGCCATATACCGTAATCTCTTCACTGGTAGCGGTAGTCCAACCCCAAATGGTAACATCTGAATCTTGTTGCAGTACCATATTATCCGAAAGAATGGAAGGAAGCCAAATTTCTCCATAAGAATTGGCTGTAAAAAGCAAAAGCAGGAATCCTAATAACTTTTTCATCTGTTTATATTTAATTGTTTTTTATAGTTCTTGTCAATTCCCGGAATTCTATGGTTCTTTTAATCCTCCAAGATTACATCCTATCCTTATTTTGCAATAGCATTATACTTATCCCTGATAAATCTTCCCCAAACTTTATAGCCCTCCGGCAATAAATGAATGCCATCCTGGGAATAAAGATCTGTCCTTAAAAATCCTTTTTCATCAGAAAATTCATTAATCAGATTGTAATAGAAAACATTCTTCTGATCTCCAAATTCCTTTATAATAGAATGAATTTTATTGTATTTCTCTCTTCTTTCCGTGTTCAGATCAAGGCCCGTAGGCAAGGGGCCAAGAAATAATATTTTTGTAGAGGATGTAAATTTCTCCTTGGCTACTTTCAATACCTCCCTAATACCCTCTACAATTTCCTCTATTGTATTGTCTTCAAAATTATTGACTCCTATGGCCAGCACCAC
>CAXAVP010000153.1:0-10573 GCA_963972175.1 uncultured Arenibacter sp. | reverse complement strand
CTTTTTCTATTATTTGGTCTGCATCAAAGATGTCGCCTAAATTCATGTAAAAGGAGGGGGCCGATTTAATACCGTAGGGTTTTAATACACTAAGTAAATCCCTTTTGTTAAAGGTGAGCGCGGCCTGATAGTAGTTACAGGAGGTTTGCGGAATTCCCAAAAGCTCAAAGTAAGCCTGCATGAGTCCGTCTTCACCAGGAGTACCATGTATGGCGTTAAAAACACAATGGAATGCCACTGTCTCATGGGCTACTTTAACCGTGAAATTGTCCTTGTTTATTTTGTGTTCCTGTTGGTTGCTATCTACATAAACCCATCGATCCTTAAAAATATGTATGGGGTAGGCGTTAAATTTCTTCTTATCCAAATAGTCGTATACTACACCACCACTTTTTAGGGAAATCTCATATTCACTGGAGTAGCCGCCCATTATAATCGCAATGTTCTTTTTCATTTCTATGGTCTAAATTTTAGTGCTGCCTGTTTTATTAGTGTAAGCAGCTTTTATTAGTGTAAGCAGCAGTTTTTATTAGGTATTGGTCTGTTTATTATTGATAGCAAAACCACGTGACAAATATCATTCATTCAAAGTAAAGAAAAAAGCTTCCGGTTTTCTATCTTTGCCCTACAAGAAATTATACCATGCGAAATTTTTTTAAATTTTTAGGAAGTAAGACTTTTTTGATTCAGTTGTTATTGGCATTGGTGATAAGTGTTGTTTTGGTGATAGCTACCATGCAATGGTTAAAGAACACCACCAATCATGGCACCTTCGTTGAAGTTCCCGATCTGGCCAAACTGTCCGTTACCGAGATGAGGAGTGTCATAGACAAGGCCAAACTTCGTTATGAGGTTTTGGATTCTGCCAATTATAATCCTTCTTATCCCAGGTTTAGCATTATAGATCAAACCCCGGCTGCTGGCAGTAAGGTAAAGGAAAGTAGAAAGATATATATTACGGTTAACCCTTCGGGCTATAAAAAGGTGACCATACCTAATATTATACAGGTAACCCAAAGAAATGCCACCTCCATGCTTAAAGCAGTTGGTCTGGAAGTGGAACGGGTGACCTATGTGGATGAATTGGGGAAGGATATGGTCTACAATATTAAATATAAAGGCAAGTATATTTCTCCAGGGGACAAGCTGCCCAAGACATCTAAAATAGAATTGGTGTGTGGTAATGGAAATATTACCTCAAGGTCCGAAATAAAGGCAGATTCAGAATAAATATGGAAGCAAGGGACGAGTTTGATTTGAGTGAAGAGGATCTTTTTGAGCATCATAGTTTTACAGCATCCAAAGGGCAGGAGCCATTACGGGTAGATAAGTTTTTAATGAATTTCATTGAAAATGCCACTAGGAATAAAATTCAGCAGGCAGCAAAGGATGGCAACGTATGGGTCAACGGGGCCATAGTAAAACAAAACTACAAGGTTAAGGCCGGTGATCACATTCGTGTCATGTTTGCCCACCCCCCTCATGAACTATTGTTGACACCGGAAAATATTCCCTTGGATATTGTCTATGAAGATGAGGTGCTATTGGTGGTGAACAAACCTGCTGGCATGGTAGTACACCCTGGACACGGCAACTATTCCGGTACCTTGATTAATGCCCTATTGTA
Source organism: uncultured Arenibacter sp. (assembly GCA_963972175.1). GTDB lineage: Bacteria > Bacteroidota > Bacteroidia > Flavobacteriales > Flavobacteriaceae > Arenibacter. Next base: position 8,946 of record CAXAVP010000153.1, on the reverse strand, counting down.
CCATATAGATAATTTGCCAAAGAACAGTAATGAGCGGCCTGGGTTGGTACACAGAATAGATAAGGATACCTCAGGTTTATTGGTGGTGGCCAAAACCGAAGCTGCCATGACCCATTTGGCCAAACAGTTTTTTGATAAGACCAGTGAGAGGGAATACATAGCCTTGGTATGGGGGAATGTGGAGGAAGATTACGGTACCATTGAGGGGCATATTGGCCGTAACCCCAAAAACAGGTTGCAGATGCAGGTTTTTCCGGAAGGTGAACAGGGGAAAGAAGCTGTGACCCATTATAAGGTAATGGAGCGTCTGGGGTATGTAACCCTGCTTTCCTGTATCTTGGAAACGGGTAGGACCCATCAGATAAGGGTACATCTAAAGCATATTGGTCATACCCTCTTTAACGATGAACGATATGGCGGGGACAGAGTGCTAAAGGGGACCACTTTTACCAAATACAAGCAATTTGTGGATAACGCCTTCAAAATCTTACCTAGACAGGCACTTCATGCCAAGACCTTGGGATTTGTACACCCCGTTTCTGGAAAGCTCTTAAGGTTCGATTCCGAAGTGCCGGAGGATATGGCAAACTGTATAGGGAAGTGGAAACAATATGCCAAGAACAGTCAGTCAGAATAGGTTTCATTTATATCGTTATCAATAACAAGATTTTATAGGGTTAGGTAATTTGGATAGCGCGAATTATTTTTACCTCATTATAAAAATATACATAGCATGAAAATAGTGATATCCCCTGCAAAGTCTTTGGATTTTGAAAGTAAATTGCCGACGGATGAATTCTCACAGCCGTTTTTTTTAAAAGAAGCAGAACGGATCAACAAGGTCTTATCCAAGAAAAAACCTAAAGCTTTGTCCGAGTTAATGGGAATTTCCGATAATCTGGCGCAATTAAATTGGGAGAGGAACCAGCAATTTTCCCTTCCTTTTACACCTGAGGATGCTAGGCCGGCGGTTTATGCTTTTAGTGGAGATGTGTACCAAGGTTTGGATGCCTACTCTATCGCTCCTGCCAAATTGGGAAACCTGCAACAGTCCTTAAGGATTCTTTCCGGTTTATATGGGGTTTTAAGGCCGTTGGACCTAATACAGCCTTATAGATTGGAAATGGGTACCCAGCTAAAGATTGGGAGAAACAAGAATCTGTATGAATTCTGGAAAAAACAACTAACAGATCAATTAAACTCCGAACTGGAGGATGGTGAGCTTTTTATAAATTTGGCGAGTAATGAATACTTCAAGGCTATAGATGAGAGAAAACTGAAAGTGCCTGTAATATCACCCGTATTTAAGGATTGGAAAAATGATAACTTAAAGGTAATTAGCTTTTTTGCCAAAAAGGCAAGAGGCCTTATGGTGCGTTATATATTGGACTCCGGAGCCCAAACTATGGAAGATATTAAGGAATTCCAACTAGAAGGCTATATGTTTAGTCAGGAGCACACTGTAAAGGAAAACCAGCCGGTATTCATTAGATAGTTGTTATTGAAATGGAGGTGATAAATACCTCTACTGTTTAAACCTAATATAGGCATTGGGGGCTCTGCCATTAGAATATTCTTGATGAAATATCGTTAATGTTCATATAAGCTATACTATAAAACGGGTTTAAAATGAAACATTGGGCATTGTTGATACTATTGGTATTATTTGCTGTAGGTTGTTCTGATAGGGACGATGAGCTGGATGGGGTGCAGATCAGGATCAAGAATGTAAGTAGTATTCTTTACAATACTGTACAAGTTGGTACAGAGGACAAGTTACACAAGAATATAGGGCCGGATAAGTATTCTGAATACTTGGAATACGAAACGGCCTATGCCTATTCTTATGTTCGGATAAATGCGGGTGAAGAAACTTACGTCTTGCAGCCCATAGATTTTGTTGGGGAAAGCCCTTTGCCACTAGGATTCTATACCTATGAACTCAATATCTCGGAAGACGGCCTTGTGCATCTTAATTTTGTAGCCGACTAGATATAGGGCTGGTGGTTTTTAGACTTATTTTTTCTTGCCTGGAAGGATCTTTTCCTCTACCGTTGGTCTTTTTTTGATTTTTCGCTTACGCCTAGTGCCGTAAGTTCCGTTGATGATTTTTCCTCTTTTCGATTTTTTATCTCCTTTTCCCATCTGTCTTGTTTTTATCTTTTTCTAAAGTTAGAATAATAATCCTTTATTGTCAAGTTTCTAACCCAGCCACTTGATTGTTGTTTAAAATACTGTTTTATAACATTTTTTTTGAAAGATATATTTTTAACATATTGTTGCCCTAGGTCTAATATACTATGTTTGTAAAATAGTACTAACAAAGCAATTCTAAAACTTTAAAGGGTGAAAATTAAAAAGGTATTAGTAGCAAACAGGGGAGAGATAGCCATTCGCATATTCAGGGCTTGTGTAGAGATAGGGCTTAAAACAGTAGGAGTGTACACTTATGAAGACCGGTATTCCCTACACCGTTATAAGGCCGATGAAAGTTATCAGATTGGGGGGGATCATGAACCCTTAAAGCCATATTTGGATATTGATGCCCTTATAAAAGTAGCAAAGGACAATGAGGTTGATGCTATTCACCCAGGCTATGGTTTCTTATCTGAAAATGCCCAATTTGCCCAGAAATGTGAGGACAACGGGATTATTTTTGTCGGACCCAAAGTAGCTGTTCTAAAAGCTTTGGGAGATAAGATTACGGCAAAGAATGTTGCAGTAGACAATAATGTGCCTATTATCAGGAGTAGTGATAAGGATTTGATCAATATTGATATAGCCCTTGCCGAAGCTGATAAAATTGGTTATCCGTTAATGTTAAAGGCGGCCTCCGGAGGTGGTGGGCGCGGGATGCGTGTCATAAGAACCGAAGAGGAACTGAAAAAAGGGTTTCCCGAAGCAAAACGCGAGTCCCTGAATGCCTTTGGGGATGATACGGTGTTTCTAGAGAAATATGTGGAGAATCCCAAGCATATTGAAATTCAGATTGTTGCCGATACCCATGGTAATATTGTGCACCTATTTGAGCGTGATTGTTCCGTTCAGAGAAGGTACCAAAAAGTAATAGAATTTGCTCCCTCTATTGGACTACCACAGGCAACTAAGGATAATCTATATCGATACGCCATAGATATATGTCGTGCTGTAGACTATAATAACATAGGAACCGTTGAATTTTTGGTTGATGATGATGGCAGTATTTATTTTATAGAGGTAAACCCTAGGATCCAGGTAGAACATACGGTGACCGAAATGATTACCAATATAGATCTGGTGAAGGCACAGTTGTTCATTGCCGGGGGGTATAAACTTTCAGATAAACAAATTAAGATACAGAACCAGGATTCCATTGTAGTTACCGGCTATGCCCTGCAATGTAGGATAACAACAGAAGATCCGGGGAATGACTTTAAACCGGATTACGGGGTGGTTACTACCTATAGGAGTGCCTCTGGCCTTGGAATACGGTTAGATGCGGGAAGCATTTACCAAGGAGTGGCCATTTCACCCTTTTTTGACTCCATGTTGGTCAAGGTCTCTGCTATTAGTAGGACATTGGACGGATCTTGTCGTAAAATGAGAAGGGCCTTGGCCGAATTTAGGATTAGGGGAGTAAAGACCAATATGGCCTTTTTGGATAATATTTTGAAGCACCCAACTTTTAGGGAAGGGAAGGTTACCGTGAATTTTATCAAGAACGAGCCCGAGTTGTTTCAATTTGTGGAACCACGAAACCGAGCTAATAAACTGGTCACCTTTTTGGGGGAAACAATTGTAAATGGCAACCCGGATGTGAAAAAAATAGACCCGGGACATATTTTTTCCAAACCACAGGTGCCAGATTTTCCAAAAATGGAGGCCTATCCAAAGGGAACCAAGGATTTACTGACTGAATTGGGACCAGAAAAATTTTCCCAATGGTTGTTAAAGGAAAAGAAAATCCATTTTACCGATACCACAATGCGTGATGCCCATCAGAGTTTGTTGGCTACACGTATGAGAACCGTAGACATGCTTAAGGTAGCTGAGGGTTATGCCAAAAACCATCCAGAGATATTTAGTATGGAAGTTTGGGGTGGAGCAACCTTTGACGTTTGTCTAAGGTTTTTGCAGGAGAACCCATGGGAACGATTGGAATTGCTACGTAAGGCCATGCCCAATGTTTTGTTACAAATGCTGATCAGGGGATCCAATGGTGTGGGATACACTGCATATCCAGATAATTTAATTCAGCGTTTTGTGGAGGAATCCTGGAATTCCGGGGTTGATGTTTTCCGGATTTTTGATTCCCTGAACTGGATGAAGTCGCTTGCTCCCTGTATAGAATATGTGCGTACCAGAACTGCTGGTTTGGCAGAGGGTTCCATTTGTTATACGGGGGATATTTTGGACCCTAACAAATCTAAGTACGACCTAAAGTATTATGTGCAATTGGCTAAAGACATAGAAAATGCCGGGGCACATATTTTAGGAGTAAAAGACATGGCGGGACTATTAAAACCGTATGCGGCCTATGAATTGATATCGGCCTTAAAATCAGAGATAAATATCCCAATTCACTTGCATACCCATGATACCTCCTCTACCCAGGCGGCCATGTATTTAAAGGCGGTTGAGGCTGGGGTTGATGTGGTAGATGTGGCATTGGGCGGATTGTCCGGACTAACGTCACAGCCCAACTTTAATTCGGTAGTGGAGATGCTCCGTTTTAATGAGCGGGAAAATATACTGAATACCGATAAATTGGCGGAGTATTCCAATTATTGGGAAACCGTACGTAATTATTATTACACCTTTGAATCCGGATTAAAATCAGGTACGGGAGAGGTGTACAAGCATGAAATTCCAGGGGGACAGTATTCCAATTTAAAGGGACAGGCTATTGCCTTGGGCCTAGAAGATAAATTCCCAGAAGTTACAAAAATGTATGGGGAAGTAAATAAACTCTTTGGGGACATTGTAAAGGTGACGCCTAGTTCCAAGGTTGTGGGCGATATGGCGCAATATATGATCAGTAACGGACTTACGGCCGAGGATGTGCTGGAAAGAGGAGAGGGCATCTCCTTTCCACAATCGGTAATAGGTTTCTTTAAAGGTGATCTGGGGCAACCAGTTGGCGGTTTTCCTTCCAAGATTCAGAAAATTGTCCTCAAAGATGAGGTAGGATATACTGATAGGCCCAATGCCCATATGGAGCCCATAGACTTTGATAAGGAGTTTAAGGCTTTTAAAAGAAAATTCAAATCAGGAATGGGAAGGGAATTACTAATAACAGATTTCCTATCCTATAAATTGTATCCTAAAGTATTTACAGAAGCCTATAATAAGCACGTGAAATACGGAAATGTCATGAATATCCCTACCAAGAATTTCTTTTATGGTATGGAGATCGGCGAAGAAATCCTTGTTGAGCTAGACAGGGGGAAAAATATTCTGGTATCCCTTATGCTGAAAGGAGAGCCTGATGACGCAGGGAATGTTAGTATTTACTTTAAGGTTAACGGACAGTTGAGGAATGTTATCATCAAAGATAACTCGGTTAAGGTAAACAAACAGGAAAACGTAAAAGCGGATACTTCCAACCCCAAGCAGGTAGGGGCACCCCTACAAGGCTTATTGTCCAATGTTTTGGTAAAGAAAAATCAAGAAGTGAAAAAAAACCAGCCGTTATTCGTTATAGAGGCCATGAAAATGGAAACAACCGTTACGGCATCTGAAGAGGGGGTTGTAGACAAGGTACATTTATCCAGTGGTTCCTTGGTAAATTCTGAAGATTTGGTTTTGGTGCTAAAATAAGCTGTTGGTAGCTTTTAAAAATTTATCGTTTTATGGATAAAATGGAGGAGGTGTTGGTAAAAGCACTTTGACTTATTGTTGTACCCAAATGTCACAAACAGTCTTTCATCATATTCACCCCTATGAACCCTTTTTATTCAGGGAGGCTACAAAGTGTATTGTAGGGACCTTGCCACCACCCCGATTTACTACTGGAGAATTAAAGGAGGGGGATGTTGATTTTTGCTATGGAAGTAGGGATGGCCAGTTATGGCCAATTTTAGATAGGATATTTGGACTAAATTTATCCTTTGAGACCACTGGGAAAGCCATTCAGCAGCGCACAGATTTCTTAAGACAACGAAGAATAGGTATTTGCGATATTGTTAAAAGTGCTCAGCGTTCCAAGATTGATGCTTCGGACCTGGGGCTAAACCATATTGTTATGCGGAATATGTTTGCCTATCTATATGAGTACTCCAATATTGACACCCTTCTTTTTACGGGTGGAAATAGTAAAAATGGACCCGAATACCTTTTTAGAAAATACCTACGGCAATTTAATCTAAAGTTGAAAGTGGTCGATAGCCAGGTACCGCGTGTACATTGTTTTATACTTCCACCTCCGGGATTGGTCTATGGGACAGGTGAACAAGAATCGGGTTCTGTCCTGAAAGAACGTACTATAAAAACTGTTTCCTTAACGGCACCCTCAGGAGCAGCCAATAGGGCAGTGGGAAGTTTGGGGGATTACAAGAAAATGAAAAAGCAAAACCCTGAAATCAATACTATAGATTACAGGGTCCTGCAGTACAAAAAATATTTTTAGCCCTTTTTAGTATGCTTCGGTGTTCCCGAAGCAGCGGCTATGAACTTGGATCAATGCTTGTTTTTCTGATCCTTGATGGTATCCTCGTCAATATCAAAGGTATTGTTGTCTATACTGGTGTTGCCGCTTGGATTTGTTGGATTGGACTGTTCTACTTTTCTTTTAAACTTTCTCTTATCATTCATAATTCCCATAATATTTAAGTTTTAAGGTTCGTACTTAACCTAATAAAAAGTATGGGAAATTTCCGTTAAAGAACCATTAAACCTTTGTTATGGAATGTTAAGTCGGATTTCTTGGGGTGGGTGAATAGTGCCCAAACTTACCTTTTGAAGGTTTTTATAAGTACTAATCTAATTAAAAGGACAAAGGGAAAACCATGAAGGACTACATCAAACCAATCCATAGGTTTCATTCCTGTGGCCCCACCCCATATCCATTTTATTTTGCCCAAAATATGGGGTTCGGGAAAATAAGGGGCCAATCCCAGGGCGAGACAGAGAAGTAGTACTACCTTCCAGTTATTAATGAGTTCCATTATTAATTTTTAAGAATTCCTTTTACAAAATTACCGATGGTATCCGTTCCATTTTTGCTTAAATGTTTTATAAAGGCAGAGCCTATGATGGCGCCTTTTGCCATTTTAGTAGCTTGTTGAAAGGTCTCGGCGTTGCTTATGCCGAAACCTACGATCTGCGGGTTCTTTAAATTCATGTTGGCTATACGCTTAAAGTAGTTTTCCTGTTGGTTGCCAAATCCTTCTTGGGAACCTGTAACGCTTGCCGAACTTACCATATAGATGAAACCATCTGAAGCAGCATCAATTTGTTGTATCCGTTCCTCGTTAGTCTGTGGGGTAATCAGAAAAATATTTACAAGCCCATATTTTTTCAGTATGGGTTCATAATGGTCTTGGTAGACGTCTAGTGGTAGATCTGGAAGGATAAGGCCGTCAACTCCTACTTCTTCACATTTTTTGCAAAACTTCTCCACGCCAAACTGCAATATAGGGTTAAAATAGCCCATTATGATCAGGGGTATGGAAACCGATTCACGTATGGTCCCTAATTGTTGGAACAATAACTCGGTGGTCATTCCGTTTTTCAGTGCCTGGGTAGAACTGGCCTGAATTGTAGGGCCATCTGCCAAAGGGTCACTAAAGGGCAACCCTATTTCTATCATGTCTACACCATTTTCCTCTAACTCCATAATGGTTTTTGCCGTATCGTTCAAAGAGGGGTACCCAGCAGTAAAGTATATGGATAATAATTTTTTATTCTCCTGTAATTTTTGATGTATTCTGTTCATTGTACTTATGTTATTCTATCCCTAAAGGGTTTTGGTAAATAGAAAAGACTATAGCTTAAAATACTCTATATAGGTGTTTAAATCCTTATCGCCACGCCCAGAGAGGTTAATGACAACTACATCTTCCGGTTTAAACTTTTTGGTATCCAAAACGGCAAATGCATGGGAAGATTCTATAGCGGGAATAATACCTTCCAATTTGGACAGCACCATTCCTGCCTGCATGGCTTGGTCATCTGTTACTGGAATAAATTCTGCCCTGCCAGTTTTGTACAAATGGGCATGCATTGGGCCAACGCCAGGGTAGTCTAAGCCTGCTGAAATGGAATAGGGTTCTGTAATTTGTCCATCTGCTGTTTGCATTAATAGGGTTTTACACCCGTGGATTATCCCCATTTTTCCCAAGACCGAAGTTGCTGCACTTTCACCACTTTCCACCCCTTTTCCTGCGGCCTCCACGGCAATAATGCCCACTTCCTCTTGGTGTAAAAAATGATAATAGGTGCCTGCGGCGTTACTGCCGCCCCCCACACATGCTATAACATAATCTGGATTTTCCTTGCCTTCCTTTTCCTTTAACTGCCATTTTATTTCCTCAGAGATAACAGATTGGAACCTGGTTACCATATCAGGATATGGGTGGGGGCCAATGGCCGAGCCAATAATATAGTGGGTGTCCACCGGATTGTTGATCCAGTCCCTTATGGCTTCATTGGTAGCATCTTTAAGGGTCTTGCTTCCAGACAAGGCGGGTCTTACCTCTGCCCCTAGCATTTTCATGCGGGCAACGTTCGGTGCCTGTCGGGCAATATCTATTTCTCCCATATACACAATGCACTCCATTCCCATCAGGGCACAAACCGTAGCGGTGGCTACTCCGTGCTGTCCGGCTCCGGTTTCTGCAATAATACGCGATTTGCCCAAACGTTTGGCCATTAAAATCTGTCCAATGGTATTATTAACCTTGTGGGCCCCCGTATGGTTGAGGTCCTCCCGTTTTAGGTATATCTTCGTATTATACTTCTGGGACA
>CAXAVP010000152.1:0-10606 GCA_963972175.1 uncultured Arenibacter sp. | reverse complement strand
TTTGGGCCTATGGTAATTTAACTGCTGCCGCCTTGTTAGGAGCATAACTTTTTTGAAGATGTGTGTTTGTTGAAAAGGATGTATAGGAGGGAGACAGTAGTCCGTGGACAGACCAATAATAGTATTAATTAATATAGGATTAAGATTTATGAGTATTTCGATGAATGACAAGCCATTAGCATTTATCACTGGTGCCACCAGTGGGATAGGTTTGGAGACTGCAAAGCTTTTTGCAACACATAAAATTAACTTGGTTATCTGCGGAAGGCGAAGGCAGCGTTTGGAGGCGTTAAAAAAAGAACTTTCCAGGTATACCAAGGTTTTTTTACTGGAGTTTGATGTGCGGGACAAAAATGCCGTATTCGAGGCAGTTGAATCCCTTCCGGAAGAATTTTCCAACATCAGTATTTTAATCAATAATGCGGGTAATGCGCACGGTTTACATTCTATAGAGGAGGGGGTTTTGGATGACTGGGAAGCTATGATGGATATCAATGTGAAGGGGCTGTTGTACGTTTCCAAGGCCATTATGCCTAAAATGATAGAGAATAAATTTGGGCACATCATTAACATAGGCTCTATTGCAGGAAAGGAAGTATATCATAAAGGCAATGTGTACTGTGCCAGTAAGTATGCGGTAGATGCATTAAATCAGGGAATGCGGATAGACCTGAACAAATATGGCATTCGTGTAGGTGCCATAAACCCGGGATTGGTGGAAACAGAATTCAGTGAAGTCCGATTCAAGGGCGACAAGGAGAGAGCTTCCGATACTTATGAGGGCTACCAACCCTTGCGCCCGGAGGATATTGCAGATATTATCCATTTTGTGGTCACTAGGCCATACCATGTAAACATAGCCGACTTGCTGGTGTTGCCAACGGCACAGGCCAGTGCCACTATAGTGAATAAGCAAAAATGATCAATAAGCGCCTTCTTGTAAAAAACCTGCTGGCCCATAATGATGAAAATAGTTTTTATGACAAAAAGCGCTTTATCAATATTGGGCAGAAGGAAGGGAAGGCCAAATTCTTGAAACACGTTTGCGCCTTGGCCAATAGTAATCCTTATAACAATTCTTTTATCGTTGTGGGGGTAGAGGATGAGGACAATAAGATAGTGGGGGTAGATTTTTTTGATGACAGTAAAATTCAAAATTTGGTCAATGCCTATTTGGACAATCCGCCCTTGATTGCCTATGAAAATATCCCTTTTCCCAATTTGCCCCAAGGCAAGGTGGTTGGCTTGGTCACCATTAAATCTACCGGTAAGGTATGTTCCTTGCGCAAGAATATTTGGAAATATTACGGAGGCGCTGTTTTCTTTAGGGACGGGAGTATAAGCATGCCCAAGGCGTATGGTATTAAATTAAAGGATACCAATGCGGAGGCAGTTGCTAGAATAGAGCAGCATGCTAAAAACAATATAGAGCTTACGCTTGACGGGGTAGTTGATTTTCTCAATGAACGTCATAAGGATTTAAACAGTCATTATAAGGTGTTTAAGGAGCAATTTGTGGTATGTTGGGCGGGTATTCAAAAGAAGGTCAAGGGCGAAACCTATTATTCGCGGGTGGATATAGAACTCATTAATGAACAGGTTAAACTGTTTTATTCAGAATTTGATGAGATTACCATTGCCTATGATGAAGGTTCCTTTACTACCATTGAATACGTGCAGTTGGGCTTAAGCAATAGGCAAAAATACTATCCGTTGGAAAAGGTGGTCATTACCTTTATGGATAATGGCACGTATACTATTAAGAGTGATTTAATATTTGAGCCGCCCCAATATGATAAAAAGAACCTGCATCATATATATAATGCCAATATTGCCTTGCTCAAGAAAATAGAAAAAGGCATTCCCCTAGTTCCTCGTGAAGAGGAGGATCTTCATCTTATTTCCGATACCTTTTTAATTTGTTATGTCAACGGTTTTGAAGATTCCAAGGAAATCATGGAAAATGCAAAGCCCATGATGAAAAGGTATAACAATCCAGTATATCAGTCTCTTAAAGAATCTTTGCGGATAATAAGGAAGATGAAGTATAATTAGGCAGGCTTGGTTTTAGGCCTTATTTAGTTGTGTCTGGTCTGGTAGGGATTCTATGGCTCCATAGTTCATGGTGGTTATGGCTCCGGCCTTATTGGCCTGTTCTACCATTTCTTCCAATATGGTGGACTTTGAAAACAGGGTGTCCATATCCTTGATTTGTGAGATTTGTTTAAGTAGGCACCCAATAAAGGCATCACCTGCTCCTGTGGTGTCAACAGGGTTTACCTCTATACTGGGAATTATCTTTTTGTGGATGGGGCTGCTCAAATAGGTGCCTTGCCCGCCCAGTGTCACCGTTATTATTTTTGTGCCCAGGCCGTGCAAATAGGTACAGGCTTCTTCAATATCATCTTTTCCTGAAATGAGCTGGGCTTCTTCCAGACTAAATTTGCACAAATGGGATTTTTTAATGAAAGGAAGGCATTTTTGCACAAAGACGTCCTCTGTTCCCTTCCAGAGGTCGGTCCGGAAATTAGGGTCGAAGGAAATAAAACTATCGCCTAAAATGGCTTCCTGGAAATATTGGGAATAGGTTTCTTCCAATGGGCCACCGAGAAAGGAAGTGGCGGCACCAAAATGTAATATTTGTTCTTTGAATCTGCTTGTTAGACTGGGGTCATGGGTCAATTCTTTATCCGCTCCGCGGCTAAAGACAAAATCACGTTCCCCGTCCTCGGCCAAAGAAACAAAAGCCAAGGTGGTAAAAGTAGTGGATCGCTGTGCCAAGCTAACATCTACCTGGTAATTTTTTAGGGTATCCATAAGGAAAGTGCCAAATGGATCGTTTCCTACGCAACCTATAAAATAACTACTGCCTCCCAGTTTAGCAATGGCAGCGGCTACATTGGCCGGGGCACCACCCGCTTTTTTGCTGAAATTGGAGGCCTTTGAAAGGTCACTGCCCTGTTTTTCAGCTACAAAATCTATTAGTAATTCCCCTATGCAGAAAACATTTTTCATCCCCTTTTTTTGTTTTAAAGTGTAAATTAAGTAGAAATATGGATTTATTGTAAATAAATAAGCCCCTAATTTGGTTTAATTAGGGGCAAGTAGTGAAACGTAATTCTTTTATAAGTCCAAAAAAGAGGGTTATCCACATTTGGAGGAACCGCAATCCTTGCAGGTAAGACAGCCTTCCTGATAGATTAGATTGCTGGAATTGCAGGAGTCACATTTTTGTCCCTTAGCTGCCGTTCCGTCTGCCACATATCGCTTTAGGGCCCTGGCTACACCATTCTTCCAAGTGTTGATAGACTCACTGTCCAACTGTAGGCTGTTAATTAGGTCCACAACCTTTTCTATGGCCATTCCATGTCTTAGCGTACTCGATATTAATTTGGCGTAATTCCAGTATTCCGGATTAAATTTGTGTGATAAGCCCTCAATGGTGGTCTTATAGCCTCTCTTGTTCTTATACTGAAAGTCGTATCGGGTAGTGCCATCATCGTTCTTGCTTTTAATGATGAGTCCGTTATTCACCCATCGTGGAAGAAGGATCCCATCTTCATCGTCTGCCATACCCGTAAATATCTCGTATGGACGGTCGTCAATTATACCTATGAAGGCAATCCATTTTTCTTTGTTATTTTGGAGTCGCACCACATCAGCATCCAGGACTTGGGGCCTTTTGGTGGGGAAAGGAGTCAGGGACTCTTCTTTCTTGGTGTTTGTTGTTTCGTTGGAAATTAAAACACCGGACCTGGAACCGTCCCTGTATACGGTGACACCTTTACAACCTGCTTTCCAGGCCTCTAAATACAATTTCCCTACCAAGGATTCAGAGACGTCGTTGGGGAGGTTAATGGTAACGCTTATACTGTGGTCTACCCATTTTTGTACGGCACCTTGTAAACGTACCTTTTGCAACCAATCCACATCGTTGGAGGTGGCTTTGTAGTAAGGGGATTGAAGTACTATCTTATCCAGTTCTTCCTGACTGTAATTTTTGGTGGTGTCTATGCCGTTTACAGACATCCACTGTTTAAATTTATGATGGAAAACAATGTATTCTTCCCAGGAGTCCCCTACTTCATCCACAAAATCTACCCGCACATCCTTATCGTTGGGGTTAACTTTTCTGCGGCGCTTGTAAACAGGAAGGAACACGGGTTCAATGCCGGAGGTAGTTTGGGTCATAAGGCTTGTTGTGCCGGTAGGTGCAATGGTCAACAAGGCGATATTTCTACGGCCGTATTCCAGCATCTCATAATACAACTTCTCATCAGCATCCTTTAGCCGCAATATAAAGGGGTTGCTTTTTTCCCTTTCTGCATCAAAAATCTGAAATGCCCCACGATCCTTGGCGGTATGTACAGAGGCGCGGTAGGCCTCCAATGCAATGGTCTTATGTACTTCTATTGCAAATTCATTTGCTTGATCACTGCCGTAGCGTAGGCCCAATGCAGCCAGCATGTCCCCTTCGGCTGTGATGCCTATCCCTGTTCTACGCCCTTGGGCGGCTTTTTCCTTTATATTCTTCCATAGGTTGTATTCCACGGATTTGGTTTCTTCCAATTCAGGATCGGATTCTATTTTTTGTAGGATGACATCTATTTTTTCCAATTCAAGGTCAATAATGTCGTCCATGATGCGCTGGGCTACTGCAATATGTTTCTTGAACAGGTCGAAATTAAAGCTGGCCTTATCGGTAAAGGGCTGCTCTACATAAGAGAAAAGGTTTATGGCCAGCAATCTGCAGGAATCGTAGGGGCATAAGGGGATTTCGCCGCAAGGGTTGGTGGAAACGGTCTTGTAGCCTAGGTCTGAATAGCAGTCCGGAACAGATTCCTTTATAATGGTGTCCCAAAATAGAATACCGGGTTCGGCAGATTGCCATGCATTATGTACTATTTTATCCCATATTTTTTTTGCGTCTATATTTTTAGACACTTTGGGGTTGGGGCTATGGGTGGGGAATTTTTGGGTATAGGGCTTTCCGCTTTCAACAGAGGACATAAAATCATCGTCTATCCTAACCGAGACATTTGCGCCGGTTACCTTTCCTTGTTCCATTTTGGCATCAATAAAGTCCTCCGCATCCGGATGGTTTATGGAAACCGATAACATTAGGGCGCCTCTCCGGCCATCCTGGGCCACTTCACGGGTACTGTTGGAGTAACGTTCCATAAAGGGCACCAATCCGGTAGATGTGAGGGCCGAATTCTTTACTGCCGAACCTTTGGGTCTAATATGGGAAAGGTCGTGGCCTACACCGCCTCGGCGCTTCATAAGTTGTACCTGTTCTTGGTCTATTTTCATGATACCACCATAGGAATCGGATAACCCTTCATTGCCAATAACAAAGCAGTTGGAAAGGGAGGCAATTTGATATGGATTGCCTATGCCGGCCATTGGGCTGCCTTGGGGGACTATATATTTAAAGTTTTGGATGTGTTCAAAAATTTCCTGCTCACTTAAAGGGTTGGGGTATTTTTGTTCTACACGCGCAATTTCTTTGGCAATGCGCCTATGCATATCGTCTGGTGTCAACTCATATATGTTGCCTTCAGAATCTTTAAGGGCGTATTTGTTTACCCAAACCCTGGCCGCAAGGTCATCTCCTTTAAAATATTCCAATGAAGCATTGAAAGCTTCATCTTGGGTGTATATTTTCTTGGGTTCCTTGGCAATTTCTGTCGACATATAGTGGTTTCTTTAAGTTAATGTGCTTCTACAATAAGAAGCAAAAGTATTAAAAAAAGAGGTAATTGAAATATGATATATATCATAGAAGTTTGCAAGTTGTAAAGGTTAATATACTAAAAATCAGTATAATAAGAATTTATCAACATAAAAAAGTTAACAAATAAATATTACTTTTTTATATCGTGTTTTGTAAATATCTCTTTTTAAGAGGTCTAGGGTTGGTCTATTTTTTTAAGATGCGAACGAACAAAAAATAAGGCAGTAGGCTGTGTTATGATTTTATAAAATTCCATTTTTACCATGGTTATTTTCCTGTTATTTGCGATTTTTGCGTAATGAGAAAATTGGTGATTGGAGATTTACACTCTGGGTTAAAAGCCCTTCAACAAGTATTGGAAAAGGCAAAGGTCACTCCAAGTGACCATTTAATATTTCTGGGAGACTATGTAGATGGTTGGAGCGAGGCTGTTGATACCGTTAACTTTTTAATGGAACTTAAAACCACCCATCGCTGTACCTTTATTAGGGGGAACCATGATGAACTCTGTAATGATTGGCTAAAAGATAGGAAGCACAATCCACTCTGGTTGCAACATGGGGGCAAGGCAACATTGGAATCTTATGCCAAGGTGGGGGAAGAAATAAAATTGGCGCATATAGATTTTTATGATAATTTAGAGAATTATTACTTAGATGAGGATAATCACTTGTTTATCCATGCGGGATTTACTAACTTAAAGGGAGTGTCACATGAGTATTTTACCAAAACTTATTATTGGGACAGGACCTTGTGGGAAATGGCACTTTCGTTAGATCCAAACCTTTCGGTAAAGGATGAGATATACCCACAGCGACTAACCCATTATAAGGAGATTTTTATAGGGCACACCCCTGTTACCAGAATAGGTAGGACCACCCCTAAAAATGCTGCCAATATATGGAATGTGGATACCGGGGCTGCCTTTCGGGGGCCTTTGACCATAATGGATATAAGTACCAAGCAATATTGGCAAAGTGATCCGGTATATTTATTTTATCCTTCTGAAAGTGGGAGGAATTAAATTAAACTGCCTCGCGGAGGCAGATTATCAAGATTAATGAAGATATTTACATAAAATTTGAAGCATGTCTAATAAGAACGTTAGAATAGAAGTAATGAAATCCATAGAGGATAAGGTGGATGGGTTTATAGATCAGTACCTTATTCCTATCCAGGATATTTGGCAGCCCACAGATTTTTTGCCCGATACCCAAAGTGAGGGGTTTATTGACCATGTAAACCAGATTAGGGAAGAAGCAAAAGAATTGGGATACGATCTCTGGGTTACCTTGGTGGCCGATACCATAACCGAGGAAGCATTGCCAACCTATGAGTCTTGGTTAATGGATGTAGAAGGGATAGACCAACATGGTGAAAATAAGAACGGGTGGTCTAAATGGGTCCGTCATTGGACTGCGGAGGAAAACCGTCATGGGGATGTATTGAACAAATATTTATATCTTTCCGGTAGGGTCAATATGAGGGAAATGGAAATTACCACCCAGCATTTAATTGCCGATGGTTTTGATATTGGAACCGATAGGGATCCTTATAAGAACTTTGTATATACCACTTTTCAGGAATTGGCTACGAACATTTCCCACAAGAGGGTGGGGCAAATGTGTAAAAAAGGAGGCAATAGCCTTTTAGGTAAGATGTGCACCATAATTGCCGGTGACGAAATGCGTCATCATTTGGCATATAGGGAATTTGTAAAGGTCATATTTGAAAACGATCCCAGCCAAATGATGTTGGCCTTTGCCGATATGATGAAAAAGAAAATTGTAATGCCGGCCCATTTCCTAAGGGAATCTGGAGGAAGTATAGGAACGGCTTTTGAAACTTTTTCCAATTGCGCCCAAAGATTGGGAGTCTATACGGCCCAAGATTATATAGATATTCTAAAAAAATTGAATGCCTATTGGGAGTTGGATAATGTGCGTGGACTTAACGATGATGCGGAAAGAGCTAGGGACTATCTAATGAAATTGCCGGACAGGTTACAACGCATTGCCAGTAGGATGAAATTCCCGGAAGAGGAATACAGGTTTAAGTGGGTGGAAGCCAACGGTAGAATGGTATAAGGTACTAACAGCTCCACAGCTAATTTGTGATAGGGGTAATCCTCTATAATTATGGCTACAGAGTGTACATAACAAAGGGCAGAAATAATTTCTGCCCTTTGTTATTGTATAGCTTTTTGTCTTTTCTGTAGCTGGATAAAGACTATTATAGCTTACCTCTTTTATGCTCTTCCTGCCATTTGTATAGTTCTTTCCATTTGCCTTCATAGGCCATTTTCGCCTGCATGGGCCAAGAGGCAGGATCGTGCATTTTGTACCTTGCTCCCCCGGAAAGTAGGACTTCATGACACTTGTCTACAGATGTTTCGGAAAGGTCCTTCCAGGTTTTAATTTTAAAGGAATAGAACAATTCCTGTATTTTAGGGCCTATACCTTCCACCAATTTTAAATCGTCCTGCTTTATGGCTTTTCCAAAAATTGACTTGGCAGCGGCTGCATCAAAGCTTGGTTTGCTTGCCGTCTTGGGGGGTTGGGAAATACCTTTCGCTGTAACTAGTGGATTGCTCTTTTGGGATAAGCTCTTATTGCATTCCAGCAATGCGGCTTCCAATTGGCTGTTTTTGTCTATTAAGGATTTTAACTCTTCTGAATTATCCAAATCCGAGTCTTTTCCTTTTCCCAGCAGATAGCCAAAATAGGCGCATACTATTCCCACCACGGCAGGAATTAGCCAACACCAGATAGCAATGTTTTCCATGAATGTAAGGTTTAAGGGTTGTTATTTAGTTGATTAAAGTTAATTTCGGTTTTTCTTTTACTCGATAATCGAGATTTGAACCTGCCTGCCGCAGGCAGGTGCTCCGATGCTTGCGTCGAAATTCAAAATAAGCTTCCTGCCAATTCCCTGGGGGTTTGCCCTTAGATAGTTTAATTTCCTTTTAAGCTCCTTTTCCCTGGTATTGGGAATTGTGGTATTGGCAGAAGTGTTTTCCTGATTTGAAGAGCATTCACTACAGAGTGTGATATAGAAATAGCTTCCCGCAATAATGGCGATAATAATACCCAGCAAATTCGTTGTTTTTTTTTGACATTTTGGCTATTGTTTGGAGTTTAGTCTAAATGTATTAAAAAAATGCTTAAATGATAAAGAAAAACGACCTTAAATGTTAGGAGTCAATATGTTAGCTGTTGGCTGTATTTTGAAAAAGGATAAGCGTGCTAATCACGGCACAGGAGAAGACATATTCCCGAGCTAGTATTTGCTGGATGATGGGCGCTTAATTAGGTTTCGTATAGGGAAATGCAAAGTGTTTAAGGCCAAATAATTGCGTGGAAATCGGGTGTAATTTACCAATTATACAAATTTCTTTACCATCTATATAATTTAGCTTTTATGCTCCGTTTATAATATGGAGTTTAGCGCAAATATTAAAACTTTAAAGCCTTGTTTCTCCCGACAAAGTTCCGGCATTGGAATAAGGCTTTTTTTCTATAGATATTTGAGTTGGTTAGGTTAAATCCGTAGCTATTTCTAATTTGCCTATTCGGGGGGAGGGGAAATTTTTAAGTGGCTACGGGTTTATAACTTTTAAGCTTTACAATTATATTTTAAATTAGTTTGATTGGTTATTTAATGCCACTAGGTGATATGTGGGCTTTGCTGCATGCAACTAGTGGCATTATTTGTGGTTTATTTTTAAATATCAAATTTAATACCTTGCGCCAAAGGTAGTTCGGTAGTATAATTAATGGTGTTTGTTTGTCGTCGCATATATACTTTCCAGGCATCAGAACCAGATTCCCTACCTCCACCTGTTTCTTTCTCTCCTCCAAAGGCTCCGCCAATTTCGGCCCCTGAGGTACCTATATTTACATTGGCAATACCACAATCACTGCCTTGGGCAGATAAAAACCTTTCTGCCTCGCGAAGGTTATTGGTCATAATGGCAGAAGATAGCCCTTGGACCACACCGTTTTGGATCTCAATGGCGTTTTCAACCTCGCCTGAGTATTTTAAAAGATATAGTACTGGGGCAAAGGTCTCGTGTTGTACTATTTCAAAACTGTTGTCGGCCTCCGCAATAGCTGGCTTAACGTAACAACCGCTTTCATATCCTTTGCCTTCCAAAAGACCGCCTTCCACAATAAGCTTGCCTCCTTCTTCCACCACTTTAGACAATGCGTTTTGGTAATTTTTAACGGCATCGGTGTCAATCAGTGGGCCCACATGGTTGTTCTCATCCAAGGGGTTGCCAATCCGCAATTGCTTATAGGCGGTGACAATGGCTTCCTTTACCCTATCGTATATAGACTCGTGGATAATTAGTCTTCGTGTAGAGGTGCAGCGTTGGCCGGCCGTACCTACAGCTCCAAAAACGGCACCAATGACTGTCATTTTAATGTCGGCGTCCGGACTAACTATAATGGCGTTGTTGCCACCAAGCTCCAAGAGGGATTTTCCCAATCGTGATGCTACGGCCTTGGCAACGATTTTTCCCATACGTATAGAGCCGGTAGCGGAAACCAAAGGTATCCGTTTGTCGTGGGTCATAAATTCTCCCACCTTGTAATCACCATTTATCAAACAGGAGATTCCCTCTGGTAGATTATTGTCCTTAAAGACTGCGGCCGCAATATTCTGGCAGGCTATTCCGCACAAAGGGGTCTTTTCACTGGGCTTCCACACGCAAACATCACCGGCCACCCAGGCCAATGCTGTATTCCAGGCCCATACGGCTACAGGAAAATTAAATGCAGAAATAATGCCCACTACCCCAAGAGGATGATATTGTTCGTACATTCTATGCCCAGGCCTTTCGGAATGCATGGTAAGACCATGTAG
>CAXAVP010000151.1:0-10633 GCA_963972175.1 uncultured Arenibacter sp. | reverse complement strand
TAAGATTTATTTTTTATTGATATAGAAAGCACTCCATGAGGGGTGCTTTTTTTGTTTGAAATACTTTATATGGTATTCCAATCCTTGCACTTTGTCGATGAGTCTGTTATTTTGCTCTATCTACAATGGTTTCTGTCTCATGGCCTTTCCCGATTATCACCACGCTTTTTAAGCTGTACACCACCTTACCGCAGTAACACACAACAATAAAAGTGGATATTTAGTGTTAAGTATTAGTTTTGTTCCTATACGCCTTTCAATAGAGGGTGTAGAGCAAAATAAATATTAAAGCCCCCCATAGGCTAACCTATGTAATATTTGTAAATGAAGAATACCCTAAGCAAGCATCTATGGTGCTTATGTTGTTGTTTTGTTTTGTCTATTGTTAATCTCTCGGCTCAATCCGGTGTTGGCGGGAATTTTGGCATTGAGGCAAATCTATACTCCGGTGAGCCCAGTCCAGGAACTGATGATTGGTTTACGGGCGGTACCGCATTGGGTGTCATTGACGAAAGTAACCTTGTTTCATTTCAACAAATAATCAATTCTGGTCAAAATGAGGCTTTTCAAGCATCTATGCGGAAGCCCAATTATAGTGTCCAAGATGGGCGACTGTGGTATGGGGCCAATTTTGGGCATGACTATATTGCCGATAAAAATGATAAGACAGCCTTTTCCAAAGGCCGCAATGGGGAGAATCCGGCATATTGGGAAGTAGAGCCTGCTAAAATTTCCAAAAAAGCCGATATTGTTGATTCCTATGTTCATGTGAGGAGGGACGGGTTTAGTATATCCGACGACCTTTGGGTTATTGCGGCAGTAAGTACTGCGGATAACGGAGGGTCGCATTATACGGATGTGGAATTTTTTATTGAAGAATTGCAATTGGAAAACAGTACTTTTTCCAATCTGGGCCAGGAAGAAGGGCATACGGCATGGCAATTTGATAGCGACGGTAAGGTTATAAAAATTGGGGACCTTGATCTTGGGTTCGATTATTCTGGGTCTAGCGTAATGAGTTTGGATGTCAGAATTTGGATATCCAGGGAAGATTACCTATCCAATACAGGATTTAATTACAACAGTTTTGATGGGGAAGGAGGTAGTTCCATATATGGCTATGCACATGTAGACTATGGAACAAATTCCTTTAGTAGCATAAATAATACAGCCACAAATGCTCCGCCATGGGGTACTTATAAAGACGATTTAACCCCTAGCGCTACTTATGGCAAAGAAGCCTTTGCTGAGGTGGGCCTTAATTTAACGAAACTGGGTTTTGATCCAGCATTGATTTTTGGATCCGAGGGTTTATGTTATTTTCCCTATAGTGCGGTCCTGATTAAAACTAGGGGGTCTTCATCCTTTGATTCCGGACTTGTTGATTTTGCCGGACCCTATCCTTTTTTGGGCAGTGCGACTGAAGGGCAGTTGGATACCAGTATTGTGGAAGTGCAAGACTTTGATAGTTGTTTCCCTGGTACAATAGCCTTGGAAGCAAATTTTAAATCAACTGCGGCCGTTTACTACTGGGAATCGTTAATGGCAGATGTTACTTTTCCCGATGGAAGTACTACTATGGAAGGAGTAGGCTTGGATAAGGTGAATATTGATAAGCCCGGAACCTATTCCTTAAATATAGCGCCCTGCCAAGGTTGTGTCCCAGATCCTGCTAATGCTAGCAGCATTATGGTTAAGGCCAGCCCTTGTGCCATGGATGACCAAGAGCAGGTTACAAAAAATGGCACAGTCGTAATTCAGGTCCTAAATAATGATATAGACCTGGATAACAATATTGACATCACAACTACTGATAATATGGGGCTTCTTCAGCCCTCCAACGGTACGGTCACTATTTCCAAACCAACGGGAGAGCTTGTATATACCCCGGATACCGACTATTTGGGAACGGATGTTTTTGAATACCAAATCTGCGATACGGACGGACTCTGTGATATTGCGCAGGTAACAATAGAAATTTTTGAGAATATTCCACCGCCTTTTGTGGATTCGGACAAGGACGGCATTCTGGATCGTTCCGATTTGGATGACGACAATGATGGCATCCCCGACCTTCAGGAACTAAATACCATCATAGCCAATTCCCAACCAGAATGTGGGGGAGAGACCACCTTGGATTTTAGTTCCAATGCCGTACTGATCTCCGGGACGGCACTGCAACAGGGAGCTGTTTATAGAATTCCTAATGTGACTACAGGGACTGATGCCTTGGTTACCATAGTGAAAATCTATAATGCCACGGTGACCGATATAGATAATAACAGTATGGCCAAAGAGGCTTTTAGACCCTATACCGCTTTTAATTTTGCAAACAAGGGAGACCAAGGCTTGATAGAGTATAAAATTCGTTTTGTTACCACCGGGGGCTCCAGCCCGGTTGTGCTGGATAAGATATTCATGAATTTTAACGACATTGATGGTACCCATCAATACGGGGAACAGACCTGGAGTTATAACCCCACGAGTTATGTAATTTCAAACCCCACGGAATTAACCATGTCCACAGATGGAAAATGGGTTATAGGTACAGCAGGAACCACTACTTACCCCACAGGTAGCAATGTTGTTCCACAAGTGAATTTTGGCGTACATTATAATTCCAGATCCGAAATATCCATTCGTGTAGGTGCCGTGGCTAGGGTAGCAGGGGCATCCTCTACCCAAAGACAGCACAATATAGAGTTTGGATGTGTTACCAATTATATAGATCCGCAGGTTTATGGGTTGGACAACGATTGGGATGGGATTACAAACCAATTGGATCTTGATGTGGATAATGACGGTATTTATGATGCCGTTGAAGCTGGTCATGATCAACCACATACCAAAGGTATTGTGGACGGGAGTTATGGGAGCAATGGTTTGGCCAACACAGTTGAAACCCTGCCGGACAGCGGTATTATTAACTATGAACTGGTAAATACCGATGGAACACCGGCCCCGGATTATATGGATACGGATAGTGATGATGATGGATGTAGCGATGCCAACGAGGCATATAATGACCCCAATGCCGATATGGGGGACAATGCATTTTATGGTAGCGGCTCCCCCTCTAAAATAGATGTAAACGGGGCTGTTTTGGATGCCGCCTATACCCTTCCTGCGGATATCAATACGGATGGCGTATTTGATTTTAGAGAAAATACCGCTCCTTATTTTATTAGTCAGCCCGTAGATACATCTATCTGTCCGGAGGGAACGGCGTCTTTTTCTGTTGAAGCAAAAAACACCACTTCATATCAATGGCAAATGTTTAATGGATCTGGTTGGGAAGATATTAATGATGACGACAAACATATCGGAACCAAAACCAACCTACTTATTGTTGCCAATGCTTCATTGGAGGATAATGGAAACAGCTATAGGGTTGTAATTTCCAATGCAATCCATATTTGTCCCATTGATGCCTCCAATCCAGCAAGGCTTACTGTAAACACCCCACCAACTGTTACGGCCAACGCTTCCAGTACCCGTATTAATTCTGGAGAATACGTGACACTAACAGGAATGGGAGCAGAAACTTATACCTGGGACAATGGAGCTGCTGATGGAGTTCCAATTCAATTGTTTGCAACAACAACCTTTACGGTTATCGGGAAAGATACCCAAGGCTGTGAAGGACAGGACACCATTACCGTTGAGGTAATAGGGGATTCGGATCTTAGTCTCAGCAAAAGTGTAAATAACCCTAAACCCAATGTTGGAGATCTAATAGTCTTTACCCTGAAGCTGAGCAACCATGGCCCTGAAGAGGCAACAAATGTTACCATAGAAGACCATATTCCAGCGGGGTATACCATAAAATCAGTTGATGAAGGAGCAGCAATCAATGGTAATATTATTAGCTGGACTCATTCAACAGTAGCAGTTGGTGAACAAGTGCTAAGGTATGAGGTGGTAGTAAACCCGCCCACAGGGACAACGGACGAATATAAGAATGTGGCCCAAATTATTAAGGTAGATCAGCTTGATCCTGACTCCAGTCCAAATAACGATGACAATGATCAAAGTGAGGATGACGAGGACAGCCTTACCATTCCTACACCAACGGTAGATGTAAGCCTAACTAAAACGGTGGACAAAGACGAAACCTATGTGGGGGATACGGTGACCTTTACCATTGAAGTGGGCAACACTGGGGATTATGCTGCTACCAATGTGGTTGTTACGGATCCATTGCCATCAGGGTATTCCCTAATTTCATCCCAAGCCACTAGTGGCTCCTATGACCCTGCAACTGCGCTATGGGAAATACCATTTTTGGATATCAACCAAAACGCAACCCTAGAGATGTTGGTCGTTGTAAAGAATGTGGACGATTACATGAATATTGCAAAATTGGAAAGTGTAGACCAAATAGATTCAAATGCAAGCAATGACCAGGATGAGGCTTATATAACCCTCGCTCCTTTAGTGGATATCAGTCTCATTAAATCAGTAGACAAACTTGCACCTAATGTTGGGGAGTCTGTTCTTTTTACACTGGCGCTTACCAATAACGGGCCCGATACGGCAACAAATTTGGAAGTGGAAGATGTACTTCCTTTAGGGTATACGGCTGGGCTAATAAATGACAACGGAAAGATTGATGGAAGCATTATAAAATGGTCTATACCTAGTCTTCCTGTTGGTTCCATTAACCTATCTTATGAGGCAACCGTTAACGTCCCTACCGGAGTATCCGGAGAGTATAAAAATACGGCGCAGTTGACCAAGGTAGACCAAATGGATCCAGATTCCAGCCCCAATAACGATGACAATGATCAAAGTGAAGACGATGAAGATAGCCATATCATCCCTGCGCCTATTGTAGATATAGATATAATCAAATCAGTTGAGCCAGATATAGGCGCCGTTGGCGATGAGGTGGTGTTCTCCATTCTAGTGTCGAATCATGGACCCTATGAGGCCACTAACCTTGGGGTGATAGATGACCTTCCAGAGGGCTATGGTTATGTGTCCGCCACCGCAGAAAGAGGTAGCTATGATCTTGTGTCAGGAGTATGGGAAATTGATGCCTTGGGTATTGATGAGACTGCAGAATTACAGATTACGGCTCTTATAACGGATAAGAACGATTATTTCAATATTGCCTCCTTGGCTTATGTTGATCAGTTGGATTTGATGCCAAAAAATGATACCTCAATGGCCAACATTAGTTTAACAGAATTGGAGGTGAACGATATTGATTCGGATTGTATGGTGGTCTTTAATGAGTTCTCTCCCAACAGCGATGGATTAAACGATGTATTTTATATAGAGTGTATAGAAGATTATCCCAATAACTATCTTCAAGTGTTTAATCGTTGGGGAAAAAAGGTTTTTGAAACCAAAGGGTATAAAAATGACTGGGACGGAACGGTCTCTACAGGAATCTTAAATGGCTCCGATACGAATCTTCCGGTGGGCACCTATTTTTATCTCCTTGATTTTGGAGACGCAGAAACCCCTGTAAAAAGCGGATGGCTATATATAAGCCGTTAAACCATATTCTAATATTAAAATAGAAAAGTACTTTTGATGATTTCCCCTAAAGCATTGTTTTTTACAGTTTTATTATTTCTTGTCTTCTTGTGTTCCCAGGCACAACAAGAACCTCAATATACCCAATATAATTATAATACCATGACGGTAAATCCCGGTTATACCGGTTCTCGTGGCCATTTAACCATATTGTCGCTTTACCGTAATCAATGGACGGGAATTGAAGGGGCCCCCACCACAATAACCTTTGGTATAGAATCGCCGGTTGGACTCTTTGATGGGATTGGGCTTTCTATTTTGCATGACGAATTGGGGCCTTCCCAAGAAACCTATATAGATGGGAATTACGCTCATCATTTGATCTTGAACAGAAATGGGGACCGACTTGCCCTAGGCTTAAAGGCAGGATTCAAATTTCTGAGCCTAGATTGGTCCAAAGGCCGGTATAGGGAGCCCGAAGCAGCTTTTAATGAAAACATCAGTAGTGAGTTGCTACCGTCATTGGGGGCTGGTCTATTCTATTATACCAATCGGTTTTACCTGGGTGCTTCCACACCCAATATACTAACTGGAAAGCATTATGATGCCATTGCAGAATCTGAAGCTTCGGATAAAGTACACTTGTATTTTATAGGAGGTTATGTCCTTGATTTAAATCCAGAGCTAAAGTTTAAACCATCCCTATTTGTGCAAAATGTTGTAGGAGGTGCGGTGTCCATTGATGTTTCTATGAACTTTTTATTATACGAAACTTTAAATTTGGGCGTTAACTATAGACTAGAGGATTCTTTGAGTGCTCTTTTGGGTTTCCGCATAAGTACCCAGATAGATATGGGATATGCCTATGATTACAGTATAAATGACCTAAATAATTATAATAAGGGAACCCATGAGATATTTTTTAGATATCAATTGATTTCGAAAAGTAAAAAACTCAAATCCCCGAGATTTTTCTAATTAAACCATTATGAAAAAAATTATAACGTCCTGTTTGCTAGTGTTTGCCTTAACTGGTAGTGCCCAGGAAATTGGTAATAATGACGAGTTCGCCGCAAACCAGCGCTATAATAATGTTGATCATTATACCAAATTTAATGCCAACACCAGCCTGGCCTATAACCGAGTGGTAACCCCCAAGAGCTTTAAAAGAAGAACCCAGAGTAGCAATATTAAGAGTAGGACTTTTAAGAATTTGAGTGCAGTAGCGGAAGGCTTCTATATAGTTTCCGGGGTATTTTCCAATTTGGACAATGCTAAGAATCTGGCTCAAAAGCTTGAGGGTGAAGGATTTAAATCTGGATTTATCAGCAACCCCGAGAACGGGCTTAATTATGTTTATTTACAGAAATACAGTTCTTTGGAAAGGGCAATAGCATCCTGTAATTCTAAATTAAACGGACGATACACCGACGCTATTTGGTTAATGAACGTAGATAATGGAGGGCAAAGCGACACCAAGAATACTAAAGAGGATTTGTCTATTTCCATTTCAAAAGCGGAAAATACTAAAAAAGATACGCCAGTAATTCAGGAGGCATACAAATTAGCTTCCAATGAAAAACAAAACAAGCCTAAGGAGCCAGTATCAGTTGAGGAGGTAACCTATGAGATCCTGACTGGAGCAGCGGTAGCGGATACTAGCACAAATGTATTTGCTATTGAGAAGGGTTCTGTTTCTTCCAGTGGGGGCAACAAACCCAATGCCAGTAAGCTTATCCAAAAAGCCGATCAGTATTTTGAAAAAATGTGGTACGCCGAAGCGGCCAAACTATATGAACAAGCCCTAAACAAGAGCGAAAAGAATTACTCCTTGGAGATTCTTCAGAAGGCGGGGGATTCATACTATTTTAATACCAATATGGAGAAAGCAAATTACTGGTACAGCATTTTGTATGAAAGGTATGAGAATGAACTTTCACCAGAGCACCTTTTTAAATATGCCCACACCTTGAAGGGTACTGGTAGGTATGGTAAGTCTAAGCGCCTAATGCGGCTATATGACAGGGAAATGAAAAAAACAGGGGGCCTAGGTTCCCAGGCAGTATTAAATGCTGAAAAAAAGGAAACCGTATTGGATAACATCCTGAAGATGGAAGAGGTTTTCGGGATCAAAAATTTGGCAATTAATTCCAAATACTCCGAATTCGCACCTATGTTTCACAATACGGATCAAATTGTTTTTGCCTCCGCCAAGGACTCGTCTATTTTTAGTACCAGGCGGTATAAATGGAACAATCAACCCTATTTGGATCTATATGTGGCCAAGGTAAATAAGGAATCGCAGGACCTTAAGGAGGCCATTAGGTTCTCCAAGACAATTAACACCAAATATCACGAGGCTTCCGTGACCTTTTCGCCAGACAATACCACCATGTATTTTACGCGTAACAATTATGGTAAAAAGTTAAAGAGGGATAAAAACGGAATTAATCATCTTAAAATTTATGTGTCACAAAAAGTAGATGGAGAATGGGCTGAGGCAAAAGAAGTGCCATTCAATAGCGATGAGTATTCTACAGGACACCCAGCTTTGAGTCCGGATGGTAAAAAGTTATATTTTGTTTCGGACATGCCTGGAACAATTGGGGATACGGACATTTTTGTAGTGGATGTCCTGGGTGACGGACAGTTTTCAGAACCAAAGAATTTAGGCCCGGAAATTAATACCGAACGAAAGGAAATGTTTCCTTTTATCAATGAAAAAAAGATGTATTTTGCTTCTAATGGTCATGTAGGCCTAGGGGGATTGGACGTATATGAGGTGGCCTACGATGAGGAAGGCTTTAAAGAAGTAAGAAATATGGGAAAACCCATAAACAGTAGTAAGGATGACTTCTCCTATATTGTAAAGGAAGAAGACCAAAAGGGTTATTTCGCCTCCAACCGCCGCGGTGGAAAAGGGGATGATGATATTTATTCTTTTGAGCGCTTGGTGATGGAAGAGGTGAATGAGAATGCTATTGCTGGGGTGGTCATAGATATGGTTACCGATGAGGTAATGCCCAAGGCATTGGTTACCTTGTTGGATGAAAATAATATTAAACTAAAGGAAATGGTTACCGAAGAGGACGGTAGCTTTGTTTTTGAAGATCTTGATTCCAATACCAAGTACTCCATTAAAACTACCAAGGAGGAATTCGTTGAAAATGTTATTACAACCAAGACCAAAGAAAATGAGGTGTTGCATGTAGATATTGGTATGAAAAGATTAAAGGAATTGGTGGTGATAGAAGACGGTATTAAAAAGTTGAAAACAGATATGATTCATTTCGACTTTGATAAGTCCTATATTAGAAAGGATGCTTCCCTGGAGCTCGACAAACTGGTTGAGGTGATGAAAACAAATACCAATATCGTCATAAAAATTGAGTCCCATACCGATTCCCGAGGGCCGGCAGTCTACAATAAATACCTTTCGGACAAAAGGGCGAAATCTACAAGGGCCTATCTTATATCCAAGGGTATTGCCAAAGAACGTATAAGAAGTGCCATTGGATACGGTGAGGAACGTTTAATCAATGAATGTGGTGACGGGGTACGCTGTAGTAGAGAGAAACACGAGCTTAATAGGCGTTCCGAATTCATTATTGTAGATATGTAATTGTTGGGCAAAATTCCTCACCAAAAAAACGTAGAAGCCGCCGTCCAAATAGGGATGGGCGGCTTTTTTAGTCTTGCCTTAATTATTAATACTAAAAGGTTTTTGTTGAGTGGGCAAAGTTGTATTTTGCTGATGTTTAACATGTAGGGGACCAGTACGCAGCCCTTATAAGCACATAGTATTCCTGGGTATACTACTATCCCTATGGAGGTCCAGTCCAATATAAGATGTGTTGTTTATGGAGGTACATATTTTTACAGAATGGAATTAGCATTTTTAGGCTAATTCCATTCTGCATATACTTATTGTTTGTAAAGGTATACCAATCGCTATTAGGGGAGTAAGGCTCTGTTGGGCAGGGGAAAGGCAAAAAGAATTTCCTTATCCCATGTGAGGTGGCCATGCCTAAGTTGAGACACAAAAAAAGGGTCTTTTTAGGCCCTCTGCTAATACTTTTATTATAAAAGGTACTATTTAGAGTCTTCGAACTTTATCGTTTTTAAAATAGCTTCCAGTTGAAACATATTATCACGTTTTTCGGTTGCTGGAGCAAATACAAAGCCCTCTACAACCACTTTTCTATTGTTTTGGTCATCGTTGATGATATAGGTCAGAAAAGGACCGGCCATAGGATAACCATTTATTTCCCATATACCGCGTACTTCAGCCGCTTTCCTACCTGCAATGTCTACAGGAAAAACGTAGGGGGCAAAGGCTTTTTCGGTCATCATATAGGTGATTTTTCCGGGTACGTCCGGACCTGGTATATATTGCTTACCAACAGAATCGCGCATGGCAACTATATCTTTTACAAAAGTAGAATCACTTTTAAAGTAGTCATTCGGAATATCATAGGCAATAATATTCATACTCCCTTTTTGAATCTGTCTATCTATCCAAATAAAATTGTTTTCCTGTTTTCCTACCTTGTAAATAGATGGCAGGGATAGGCTAATTCCCAACTTTTCCTTTAGGGCGGTTTCCTTGCTTAGGGACTTTAAAAAACGTTTTTGCGATTCCTGGATTTCTACCGACTTAAAAGCCTTGATGATTTCATCGGCCTTGAGGTTTAAATTCTCTATAATTTCCTCGTCACTATTACCTTTTATGACCCCAATCTTTTGAGGGGTGGCATAGACATTACTTTTTATGTGGGCAAGACTTAAGGTGTCCTTGGCAACAAATAGTACGGAACGGGTCTGTAAAATAGACCCAGAGAAGACCTTGGCCGGCATTTGGTTGATAGTAAAAAGTGGCTCCTCCCAGGTAAGCCCCAAAACGGGTGCTGCAAAATGCTGTCTTACATGGTCGCCCACTTTTCCCTCCCACAGCTCGTTGTCCATTATTACGGCCAAAGAGTTAATTGCACCTATGGATTCTGGTAAATAGTTTTTTTTCTGCTTTTCCTCACAGGAAATAAAGATGGCAAGTGTCAATAATAAAAGAGTCCCAATTTTTTTCATATAGTTGTTTATTTACGAAGAACAATCGCACAATTTTAATTTTGTGCCCGGTTTTATGTCA
>CAXAVP010000150.1:0-10651 GCA_963972175.1 uncultured Arenibacter sp. | reverse complement strand
TTGGAGTTGGGCAAAATGAACTTTAAGGTCTTATCCAACATCCCTTCTACCGTCTTTAGATTGGGCTGCTTCTGCCATCCACTAAACCTAAAGCCCAAAAATTGAACACGGATAAGGTAATAAAATCTAATTGTTTGCATGGGGTTCTATTTTTGGGGTTGGACACTTCTTTAAGAGTATAACTTCCATGGTTGTCTTGTACCCCATTAATCGCTTATGACAATAATACCTCAAACCTTTTAAAAAGTGCAAACATCTATTAAAAATAATCAATTCTTAAGACCTTTGAACCCTCACTTGCCCTCTTTTGATAATGACACTGACCCAGACCCGGGAGGTGTTTTTTGACGAGAGTTTATTACCGTTCTTCCCAAGCCATTTTTTCTATCTTATTTTTTTGTCTATTCAACGAAATTTTAATTCACGTTCAGAATTTTACTAGTATCTATGTAGTAGAATGTTTTATTTATTAAATGTTTACTATGCCTAACCCTTCTAACCTACTAGTACCAAAAACCAATATATTACTTACCATTGTTGTGCTTTTAGCCTTGATCGTCTTAAGTTTTTACGGTATGTACGGGAATACTTTTTTCTTTAATAAAGCGGAGAATTATATTTTCCCATTACTGACCTCAACACATTTTCTGTATTTGTATGTACTGTGGTTTAAGATAACAGAAAGAGAATACCCTGATGTCATCATGAAAAATATTGAATACATCATGTACGGAATAGTCCTAGTCTACGGATATGAATTTTTTTCCACCTATACCATATTAAGTACCCATAACGAATTCCAAGACCATGTTATTCCCAACACCTTTATGCCCATGGGCATTTTAATTGTGACATTACAGACTATTTTGGTATGTCTTAGCATTTGGTCATTTGCCATTAGAAAAATAAGGATTGGAAAATATGACTTTGATTACCTAAACAACCATCTTGACGCTTGGGAATAGGTTTTTTATCACAACCCCCTTATAAAACTTCCGTATACATCCTTAATTTGATACCCTACGGTATAGCGCTGTTTGCTAAGTTTTTTATGGGCCACCAAGCCCCATAACAATAATTCTTTTAAGAAATAACTGTCTTCCTTTTTATACTCTGGCTGATATTTAAGTATCAATTGTTGCAAGGGAATAATACTATCCAATTTTTTCTTATATTCCTCATCAGAGGCCTCATCCAAAAGATCGAAGCCTTCACCTTCAAAAAACCAGCTTATCAGTTCGTCATAAGGCCCTTCGGCATCCTTACGCTCCAGCTTATCAATTTTTGGAAAATAATCTGAAAAAAGTGACTTCACCGCATCTTCTATCAATATTTCTGCAACACTGCCAGCCCCTTCCTGCTCTCCTTCGTATACCAACTCAATTTTACCAATGATGGATGGGATTACACCCATAAAATCACTTAATCTCACCATGGTTGATTCTTGTCCGTTTTTTAGAACCCTTCGCTCTGCGGTACTCATAAGATTTTCAAAAGAGGTAATGCTCATTCTAGCGCTTATTCCACTTTTGGCATCCACATACTCACTCTTTCGAGCCTCCCTACTAATCTGTTCCAATAGATCTTTTGCCAAATCTGGAACATACACCTTATTGGCCTGCCTATCATCCAACTTGGACTCTTGTTCCGTGATCTTCCGGGCCGTTTCAATATCTTCCGGGTAATGGGTAAGAATCTGAGAACCTATACGATCTTTCAGAGGGGTCACTATACTTCCCCTATTGGTGTAATCCTCAGGGTTAGCCGTAAATACAAATTGAAGGTCTAAAGGTAAACGCAATTTAAAACCACGTATTTGGATATCACCCTCCTGAAGAATATTAAAGAGGGATACCTGTATCCTTGCCTGTAGGTCGGGCAATTCATTGATTACAAAAATACAGCGGTTGGCCCGAGGGATCATACCAAAATGAATAACCCTATCATCTGCGTAGGACAAACGCAGGTTGGCGGCCTTAATAGGATCTACATCCCCTATTAAATCGGCAACCGTAACGTCTGGGGTAGCCAGCTTTTCATAAAATCTTTCACTTCTATGCAACCATGTTACAGGGGTTGCATCCCCTTTTTCTGCTATTAAATCCTGGGCATATCTGGATATGGGGTTTAAAGGGTCATCATTTATTTCGGAACCCTCAACCACAGGAATATATTCATCCAACAGATGAACCATTAGCCTGGCCAATCGGGTTTTTGCCTGTCCTCTCAAACCCAAAAGATTAATATTATGTCTAGATAAAATAGCCCTTTCCAATTCCGGAATCACCGAGTTGTCATATCCCCATACACCAGTAAAAGTGGTCTCTCCCAATTTTATCCGCTTTATTAAATTATCCCTCAACTCATCTTTTATCCCTTTTGTTTTATATCCACTCTGTTTAAGTTCCCCTAAATTTGTAATGTTTTTAATCTTCAATTCCATGCGTAGGTATGTATTATCTTATCCTTTTAATCTTTTTCTTCTGTTTTGCTCGTAATCCTCAAAAATCATTTCTCCAAGCCCCTTGAGTCCCGTAAAAAAGGCCTTGCCTTTATTGGCCTCCGTAAAATGCCTTACAAATTGTGTTAAATAGGGGTCCTGGGCAATCATAAAGGTGGTTATGGGGATATGTAGTTTCCGGGCCTGTCTTGCCATATCGTAGCACTTTTCCACAATATAGTCGTCCAAGCCCACACTATTCTTATAGTAGCTGCCATCTGCCAACCGCAAACAACTGGGCTTACCATCGGTAATCATAAAAATTTGTTTATTGGTATTGCGTTTCCGGCGCAACATATCCATGGCCAACTGTAATCCGGCTACCGTATTGGTATGATAAGGCCCCACCTGCAAATAAGGAAGGTCCTTGATGGGTATTGGCCATGCATCATTACCAAAGACCAAAATTTCCAGGGTATCCTTAGGATATCGGGTGGTAATTAGCTCGGCCAAGGCCATAGCCACTTTTTTGGCAGGGGTAATCCTATCTTCGCCATATAGGATCATACTATGGCTAATATCGATCATAAGGACCGTACTCATTTGAGCCTTGTATTGGGTATCCTCCACTACCAGATCCTCCTCTGACAAATGAAACTCCCCTATACCGTGATTTACCTGGGCATTTTTTAAACTTTCGGTCATAGAAATACGCTCTAGGCTATCGCCAAATCTAAATTCGCGGTATTCTCCGGTATGCTCATCACCCCTTCCGGACAAACCAGTTTTATGATTCCCGGAACCACTGCGCTTTAACTTTCCAAAAATCTGGTTCAAGGCTGCTTGTCTAATAATACGTTCCATTTTTGCCGTAATGGACAAATTGCCTTTTCCATCCCCATCTCCTTCACCATCACCTTTCTTATGCTCCTCGCGCAAAAATCCTTTCGCCTTTAAATCTTCAATAAAATCATCTATAGTGTAATTCTCATCGGTAAGATCATATTCCTTATCCAATTCCCGCAGCCAATCCAAGGCCTCGTCCACATCTCCCGAAGTATGTGTGACCAATTCCCTGAAAATATCAAAAAGCTTTTCGAACGGACTCTGTTCGGGGGCTTCATAATGAGTAAATCTAAACCCTTTTCTTTTGTTCTCCGTCATACTATAAAAATAATTAATTTGAACTAGACCGTTTTCTTTTTATGGAAAACTTAACGGTTTACCTATATTAGTATCGTATGAACCAAGAAAACCTTTCATACTTTAAATCGTTTTTTGAAACCCCACCGTTGTGGTCCGGGCAATTTGATGGTTTATGGCAATTTGTATTTCCAGACATTGATTTCACTAGCCTTAAAACAAATAGTATCCCTCCCAACCTAAGGCTCGGCCATAAAATAGAACATATTTTCCTTCAATTGATCCAACATTCGGAACAGTTCAAACTAATAGGACACAACATACCCATCAGGAGAAACAAAATCAGTCTGGGAGAAATCGATTTCATAATTCAAAACACTAAAAATCAAGAATATACACACATTGAGCTAACCTATAAGTTTTATTTACTGCGCAAAGAAAAATCTGCAGTGGAATACAACCTGATAGGCCCCAATAAAAAGGACTCTTTTTATTTAAAAAAAGAAAAAATTAAAAATCGCCAAATTCCATTATTAAGAACCCCGGAAGCAATTGAAGTCTTAAAGGCACTTGGTATTACCCTCCATGAAATAAGCCATCGCGTATGTTTTAAATCGCAAATATTTATACCATTTAGCGACCATAGTGTAGTATTGGCACCTTTTAGCACACAATGCATTGTTGGAAAGTACCTGTCCTACAAAGAATTTGGTTCCACTCCCTTTACTTCCTCCCATTTCTATATGCCGTCTAAACAGGAATGGCTTTTGGCGCCACATGACCAGGTGCCTTGGCTTAATTTTAATCAGGTACTTCAGGAGATGGCCCATAGACGGTCCAATAATATTTCTACCATGCTCTGGGTTAGAAACCAAATAACAGAAATTGAAAAATTGTTTTTGGTTTGGTGGTAATTTGATTACAGTCAACCGGCACTGTGCAAAACTAATAGGATTTTCTGCATCAACAATATTAGGCATATTGTTCCGTTCCATTAACATTAATCCATAAAACCCCCAATCTTATGCAAAGAATTTACCTGTTATGCTTTTCTCTATTATTTTTTTCAATGGCCACGGCCCAGGATGGATGTAACCAGATATATTCTTCCGCCTCCTATGCCCTAAACCACTCAAAGAAGGCTTTAAAAGCCAATAATTACGACCATCAAAGGTATTATGCTGGCAAGGCCCTGGATTCTTATGACAAGATTTTAGCCCTTTTAGAGGGATCTAAATGCGAGTCCATTACTGAACAGGTGCAAGATATTATAGCGGATGCCATTAAGGCATCGGATCCAGTTGATTGGGACAGAGGACGGTATTATAGTAAAAAGGTTTTTAACGGTACCCAAGAGTTACTATCCTTGTTGGATAGTAGTACGGAGTTAGCAGACTCGGAATCAAGTCCTCAATAAAATCACAACCATAACCAAAAATTAAAAAGTCCTTGTTTAAAAGCTATAAAACAAGGACTTTTTAGTTATTTCATTCCGAGGTTTTATGAGATAATTCCCAAAGGCTGGGTAGTTTTCCAATTGCCCCTGGTAAAGTCCGGAAATTCCTGAGGTGCTCCATTTTCCGCTACAGAAACCTCGCTCAAGGTCCCCACGGCACTCCAATAGCAACCTTCATAAACGTTTTGATCCAGGGGTTCCCCTTTCCTTAGACATTCTATAATACGGTAGCGCATTATGAAGTCCATTCCCCCATGGCCCCCCATTTTCTTAGCTAACTCACCAAGTCGAAGGTATAGCGGGTGTTCGTATTTTTCAAAAACTTTTTGTAATTGCTCCCCTTCCGCCCATTCATGGTGATTGTCCGGTCCGCCTTCCACTCCTCCTTCCAAAGCAATTCGGGTAGGAAAGCCGGTCAATGTTCCCTTGGTGCCTTGAATTAAGTTATGCCTAGTGTAGGGCCGGGGGCTGGTTTCATCCCATTGTACCATAATAGTCCGACCCAAAGCGGTTTTTACAATGGAGGTATTTATATCTCCCTTAAAATCTAACTTGTTCCATTTATGGTCAGCAGGAAAATTCTTGGCGGCATATAGATTTCGCCCTTTCCCTGGTGAAGAAAAGGAGTTAATAAACTTAAAATTATCCTCTCCTCTGGCCAGATTCATATATTGCGCAACAGGCCCCAATCCGTGGGTAGGGTACAAATTACCATCGCGCTTGGCATAGTGATAAGTTCTCCACGAGCCTGTACCCCTATCTACTTGGTGCATTTGGCCTCTTAACTCATGAATATAGGCAGCCTCACCGTGGAGCAACTCCCCTATTACACCCTGACGGCACATATTTAAATACAGTAGCTCTTCTCTACCGTAGTTAACATTCTCCATCATCATACAATGCTTCTGGGTCTTTTCGGAGGTGTCTATAATTTCCCACATCTCCTCTATTGTAAGGGCCAATGGCACTTCTACAAAAACATGGGCACCCCTTTTCATGGCTTCAATAGCCATTGGCGCGTGTAATTTCCATGGGGTACAAACAAAGACCGCATCGGGTTTTTCTTTCTTCAGCATTTTCTTCCAATGATTTTCTCCCTTGGTATACAGCTTGATATCCTGATGGCGGGTGCCGCCGCCGTTTTCCTTACATTTATTGGCCGATTTCTCCGCCAAATCCTCATATAGGTCACATATGGCAACGACTTCGGTGCCTTCAATGGATGCTATTTGATGTGCATGTCCGGATCCCCGTGCCCCCACACCTATAAAGGCACATTTTACAGTATCCAACTTAGGAGCAGCAAAATCTCCCATATAAATAGAACCCGGACTAGCGGCCGGTGTATTATTTAAATTGTTTTCCGTTAGGTTCTTGGACCAGGCCGGGGCCATTGCCAAGCCCATTCCGGCAATGGAAGTTTTTCTGATAAAATCTCTCCTATTTGATTTCATAGTCTAAGTACTTGTTTGTGATAAATTTATTGAATATTTCTTTAAATTTTTGAAGATAAGTTAATTTCTTAAATCAAAAAAAATCAATTTGGAAATATCACAATTTTTATTTCAACAAAATAAGCAAGCTGACTAATGACGGGCCTGTAGCACTGCTACAATGTCTTGTAGCCTATACCCTTTTGCCTGTAAAAGGATCAGGTAGTGAAATAAAAGGTCGGCGCTCTCATTTTTAAACAGATCATCGTTGTCATCTTTGGCTTCTATTACCACTTCTACAGCCTCCTCACCTACTTTCTGGGCCACCTTGTTAATACCACTCTTGAATAGTGATGACACGTAACTTGGTTTTACGCCTTCTGGAATTGGAATAATTCCCTCTGCCTGTTCCTTTCTATTCTGAATAATCCTTTCCAATTCTGACAAAAATCCGAATTCCGTCTTATTTTCTTCCCCCCAACAGGTATCGGTACCCTTATGGCAGGTTGGTCCCACAGGATTTACAAAGACCAGCAAAGTATCATTGTCACAATCTAGTTTAATATCTACCAGATTTAAAAAGTTACCGCTTTCCTCTCCCTTGGTCCATAACCTTTTTTTGGTACGGCTGTAGAAGGTCACCTTTTTGGTATCCATCGTCTTATTGTAGGCCTCTTGATCCATATAGCCCAGCATAAGTACAGTTTTGGTGATTGAATCCTGTATTATGGCTGGAATCAACCCATCTTGGTTCTTGTTAAAATCTATATTCATAATCATGTTTTCAAAATAAATGTAAGTGGCCGCCCTTTAGCAGGGGAACAAGCACTACTGACCCAAAATTCCCGGTTATACTATAATCTAACCGCGATATTATTTCGTTTTAATTCTTCCTTTAAATCCTTAATTTCTATTTCTTTAAAGTGAAATACACTTGCGGCCAATGCTGCGTCTGCCTTACCCCTTACAAAGGTATCGGTAAAATGATGCATTTCCCCTGCCCCGCCAGAGGCTATAATGGGTATATTAAGTTGTGTTGATAATTTGGCCAAGGCATCATTGGCAAAGCCATCCTTGGTCCCGTCGTGGTTCATGGAAGTAAACAAAATTTCGCCGGCTCCACGTTCTTCCACTTCTTTGGCCCATTCAAAAAGGTTAAGCTCTGTAGGGACCTTACCCCCTACCAGGTGTACCAACCATTCGCCATCTATCTGTTTGGCATCAATAGCCACAACAATACATTGGGAACCAAATTTTGCCACCAATTCATTGATCAATTGTGGGTTTTTAACCGCAGATGAGTTTATAGATACCTTATCAGCCCCATTATGCAGCAATATATCCACATCTTCCACTGAAGAAATACCACCACCTACGGTAAAGGGTATATTTACCTTTTCGGCAACCCTAAGCACAAGGTCTGCCAAAGTCCTTCTGCGTTCCTCCGTAGCGGAAATATCTAGAAAAACCAGTTCATCCGCTCCGCTTTGAGCATAAATAGCTGCCAATTCAACAGGATCTCCTGCATCCCGTAAATCCACAAAATTTATCCCCTTTACAGTTCTGCCATTTTTGATATCCAAGCAGGGTATAATCCTTTTTGTTAACATTTGATGTTATATTTTTAGTAATTGGAGCAAT
This sequence comes from uncultured Arenibacter sp., assembly GCA_963972175.1. Classification (GTDB taxonomy): domain Bacteria; phylum Bacteroidota; class Bacteroidia; order Flavobacteriales; family Flavobacteriaceae; genus Arenibacter. Next base: position 2,538 of record CAXAVP010000150.1, on the reverse strand, counting down.
TCCTTTTCTATATCAATTAGCTATCCAAAATAAACTTTTCCAACTGTTTTAAGTCAATCCTATTTTCATAGATAGCCTTGCCAATAATAGTTCCTTCACACCCCAGTTCGGCCAACCTAGGAAGTTCTTCAAAGGTAGAGATCCCTCCACTGGCAATTAGCGATATATTAGGTCCACAGGCCTCTAGGATTTTGGTATACAATGTAAATGACGGACCTTGCAACATCCCGTCCTTACTAATATCGGTACAGATTACCGCCCTTATGCCTTCTTCCTGATAGGATTGGATAAACGGAACCAATTCCTCCCTGGATTCTTCCATCCATCCGGAAACAGCCACCTTTTCATCTTTGGCATCTGCACCCAAGATAATTTTTTCAGGACCATATTTATTGATCCAGGAAACAAAAGTTTCCCTATCCTTTACAGCTATACTGCCTCCTGTAATTTGCTGTGCACCACTTTCAAAGGCAATCCTTAGGTCTTCATCGGTCTTTAGGCCGCCACCAAAATCTATTTTCAAGTTGGTATAAGAAGCTATTTTTTCCAATACCTTATGGTTTACAATATGTTTGGACTTTGCCCCATCCAGATCCACCAAATGCAGAAATTCTATCCCATGGGCCTCAAACTCCTTGGCTACCTCCAAAGGATTCTCATTATAAATCTTCTTGGTATCATAATCTCCTTTGGAAAGCCTAACGCATTTTCCTTCAATAATATCTATTGCGGGTATAATCCTCATATTGTCAGTATGTTAAAATCTATTTATCTAACTAAAAATCTAAGTCTTTGTTTCTTTAACAAGACCAAAATGAATTAATTTTATTTAACGCTATCCACCCTTCTTTTTGACACTTCAGCCTATTGGATATCTTCTAAAAAATTTCTCAATATCTGTTCCCCGGCGTCACTACTCTTTTCCGGATGAAATTGTGTCCCGTAAAAATTATCCTTTTGCAAAGCCGCACTATATGCTATACCGTACTCGGCCTGAGCTATTGTTTCCTTACACAAGGGGGCATAAAAACTATGCACCAGATATATATGTTCATTCTCTCCTATCCCCTTAAATAGGTCCGATTTTAAATGATTTATTTGGTTCCAACCTATTTGAGGTACCTTTACATCATTGGAAAACCTAAGCACATCCACATCAAAAATTCCCAGTCCTTGGGTATTTCCTTCCTCAGAGGAATGACACATTAACTGCATCCCCAAACAAATTCCCAAAACCGGCTGTTTTAGCTCGGGAATAATCAAATCCAATTTACTCTCCTTCAACTTTTTCATGGCACTACTTGCCTCTCCTACACCGGGAAATATAACCTTATCTGCTTCTCTAATCTCGTTGGCATCACTACTTAAAACAGCTTCATAACCCAAGCGCTGAAAGGCAAATTTAATGCTTTGTATGTTTCCTGCCCCGTAATCTATAATTACTATTTTCATTTCAATTATCCTTGCACACTGTTATTACAATACTCCCTTTGTACTGGGCAATACCATTTTTTCCACATCGCGTTTAACGGCCATTTTAATTGCCTTGGCAAAGGCCTTGAATATGGCTTCAATTTTGTGATGTTCATTAACACCCTCGGCCTTTATGTTTAGATTGGCTTTTGCCCCATCGGTAAAGGATTTAAAGAAATGATAGAACATTTCCGTTGGCATTTTTCCTATCATCTCGCGTTTAAATTCCGTTTCCCATACTAACCAATTTCGACCTCCGAAATCAATAGCCACCTGCGCTAGGCAGTCGTCCATAGGCAAACAGAACCCATATCTTTCTATCCCTAATTTGTTCCCCAAGGCTTTATAAAACACCTCTCCCAAGGCTATAGCAGTATCCTCAATAGTGTGGTGCTCATCTACTTCCAAATCCCCTTTCACTTTTATATCCAGATCCATTTGTCCATGGCGGGCCAATTGGTCCAGCATATGATCAAAGAAATCCAATCCGGTATTGATATTGCTCTTTCCGGTACCGTCCAAATTCAGTTTTATATAAATATCGGTTTCATGGGTCTTACGGTTAATTTCCGAAACCCTGTCCCTTAGTTTTAAAAACTCATATATTTTTTCCCAATCATTGCTTTCCAGGGCGATATAGCTATCCAATTCCTCCCTTTTTACAGTTATCTCACCAGTTCCCAGATTAGTTTTATCATTGATAAAAATACCTTTTGAACCCAAATTCTTGGCCAGTTCAATATCTGTTAAGCGATCACCGATGACAAAGGAATTGGCCAAATCGTAATCCTCGGAAAAATACTCGGTCAACAATCCTGTTCCAGGCTTACGGGTATTGGCATTTTCATGGGGAAAGGTTTTATCCAGGAAAACCTTATCAAAAACCACCCCTTCATTTTCAAAGGATTTTATAATAAAATTATGTACCGGCCAAAAGGTGTCCTCTGGAAAAACATCGGTACCAAGACCGTCCTGATTGGTAATCATCACCAATTCATAATCCAACTCCTTGGCAATCTTCCCCAAAAAAGTAAATGCTTTGGGATAGAAGACCATTTACTTTTT
>CAXAVP010000149.1:0-10671 GCA_963972175.1 uncultured Arenibacter sp. | reverse complement strand
TAGGTGAAAATGCCTTCCATTCATCGGCCGTAAACATTTCTACTACCTCATCGCAAACGGCGTTTACTGTTCCATTTCCTTCATTTTCAAAAAGTGATATTAGGCTTGTAATATCCTCTGCCCTATCAGCATCCTTATTATACCAAGAATTGAACAACTGTATAAAGATCCACTGTGTCCATTTGTAATAACCGGGATCGGAGGTACGTACCTCACGACTCCAATCGAAAGAGAAACCAATTTTATCCAATTGCTCTCTATACCTTTTTATATTGGCCTCGGTAGTAATGGCCGGATGCTGACCTGTCTGAATGGCATATTGTTCTGCAGGCAACCCAAAAGAATCATACCCCATGGGATGCAATACATTAAATCCCTTATGTCTTTTGTAACGAGCATAGATGTCACTGGCTATGTATCCAAGAGGATGCCCAACATGCAATCCGGCCCCGGAAGGATATGGAAACATATCCAACACATAAAACTTTTCCTTTTGGGAATCATTTTCTGCTTTAAATGTCTGGTTTTCCGCCCAATATTTCTGCCATTTCTCTTCAATCTTCCTGAAATCGTAAGTCATCCTAATCTATTGTATGTGTTTAAAACTAGTATACCTAAGGCTACAACCCTTTTTTCTACTTATACTGGGCAAAAATAAGTTTAATCTATGAAAGCAAAAAGATATTATCAACTTACCTGTAAGAGAGCGGAAAGACATCGTTAAAGAAGGGGTTATACAGCATGACAATGTGCAACAAACCATTAGTTTCTTCAAAATATATATCTTTATGAAGTGATTAAAATATTATGGCGTCTTTTTGCACCAACTTTTTTCATTTGTTTGTTTTGTACAACCAAAGCATTTGGACAATTGGGGTTTTGCACCGGAAATACCGGTACACCAATTTTTACCGAAACCTTTGGGGAGGGAACTTATAATGGCCCACCTCTAACAGGTGGCAGCACCTCATATCAATACGTTAATAGCGGCCCAAATGATGGCAGTTATACCGTTTCTAGTACAACTTCATTTCATGATTGGCACAATACAATGGACCACACCCCAAATGACAATAATGGAAAATCTTTGGTTGTAAATGCAGATTATACTACGGGTGAATTCTTTAGAAGGAGTGTAACCGGACTATGTGAAAATACTTCCTACGAATTTTCCTCTTGGCTAATGAATCTTTTGCCGGCCTCAGGTTGCGGCGGAAATGGCATCCCCATAAACGTTAAATTTCAAATTTGGGACAGTACGGACAGTAATTTATTGGCCACCGGTGACACCGAAGAAATCCATGGCACAGATACTCCTATTTGGAGGCAATATGGCCTGGTATTTCAAACCTTGCCCGGGCAGACCTCCGTAATCCTTAAAATGTTGAACAATGGCGTTGGGGGTTGTGGCAATGACCTTGCCATAGACGATATTGTGTTCAGGACCTGCGGCGACTATATTGAATTAACCGATAGCTTTAATAATTCCAAACTAACCCAATGTGAAACGGAGCCAGAAACCCATGTTGTACTCACCGCCACCCCTGACTTTTCCATTTACAGCACCCATGTATATCAGTGGCAACAAAGTACAGATCGGGTTAATTGGACAGATATTTCAGGGGAAAACAATGCTACCTACACCTCTGGAACTATAACGAACTCCTGCTATTTTAGGGTTAAAATGGCAGAGGACGCCAATAACCTCGCTAACGCACAGTGCCATACCATATCAGATATATATGAGGTTCTGATTGTTCCCCAACCAGACCCCCCAATAAGTGATGGAGATATTGAAGCCTGTACTGACCAAATTAAACCCTTATCGGTCACCGTTCCAGAAAACATTGAGGTAAATTGGTATGATGCTGCCACTGGCGGCAGCTTACTACTTGCCAATAATACTTCCTACTATCCAGAAACTTCCGGGACCTATTACGCAGAGTCCGTTTCCACATTGGCGAACTGTTATACCGGTCAGCGAACAGCCATTTCTTTTACTTTGTTCAATTTGCCTAAAGTAAGTGATGAAACCCTCAGCTTTTGCGAAAATTCCAGCATTGTCTTATCCGGCCCACCTTCTCATGTATCCTATGAATGGAATACAGGCGAAACAACAGAAACTATTAATGCAAACACCCCTGGCATTTATACGGTAAAAGTAACCAATGCCAGAGGCTGTTCCAATCTGAAAACCATTACCCTTATAGAAACTGAGGCTCCGCGCATCCAAAAGGCCGTCTCCAATGAAAACAATATTACCATGATTATTGGAAACAAAGGAGAGTTTGAATATTCCTTGGATGGACAAAACTATCAGCCCCAAACAACATTTAAGAATGTAAGGGGCGGGTTATACACCCTTTATGCAAGGCAGAAGTATAAATGCGGTGTAAGCACCTTTACATATCTTCACTTGGTTATACCCAAATTTTTTACTCCGAACGGTGATGGCATAAATGATGTTTTTACAATTAACGGTCTGGAAAGTTTGAAGTTTTCACATTTCAGTATATTTGACCGCTATGGCAATCTTATAACAACCTCGCGAAACACATCCATTGAATGGGACGGCACCAATGGAGGCTTAGCCCTTCCGGCCTCGGATTATTGGTTTCATATCCAAACAAATGATACTCTAATAAAAGGGCATTTTGCTCTTAAAAGATGATTTTTTTCAAAAAAACAAGGTCCTACTCACTACTTAACACCCCCATTACATTTTGATAAGCCTAAAATAGAAATGAACGGTATACTATTATTTTTTATTCAATTTACTTTTCTATTTTTACATATTGATTTTCTACTATGAGCACATCTTTTGAACGTTTTCAAAAAAGAAAGCTAATTTCCTCTTATTTCTCGGTAGTCCTAAGCATTGGACTGGTGCTGTTTTTATTGGGCATTTTGGGACTTTTGGTCTTGAATACCAAAAAGCTTGCCGATCATTTTAAGGAGCAGATTACCATTTCGGTCTTCCTTAAAGACAACGCCAAAGAGGTGGAAGTGGACCAATTGCAAAAAAGTTTGGCTATGGCCGAATATACCAAAAACGCCACCTATGTCTCCAAAGAGGAGGCTGCCGAACAGCACAGTGAAGAAATTGGAGAGAACTTTTTAGATTTTTTAGGCTATAACCCCCTTAAGAACTCTATAGACATTCAGCTTAAGGCAGACTATGTTTCACCGGAAAAAATTACCGAAATAGCTCAGGAAATTGCCACCAAGGACTATATAGAGGAAGTGAGTTATGACAAACCATTGATTACACTTTTAAACGACAATGTAAAGAAACTAAGTTTTTGGATTTTGGTTGCCAGTGGTATTTTCACCTTTATTGCGGTACTACTGATCAACAGTTCTATTAGACTTTCTATATATTCCAAAAGATTCATTATAAAAACAATGCAAATGGTAGGAGCTACCAAGGCATTTATACGAAGACCCTTTATCTATACCAATATAAAACTAGGGATACTTGGCTCCATTTTGGCCTTGATTGCACTTGGGGCAGTCCTGTATTATGTAAACAACCATTTTCCAGAACTTAACTTGTTTCAGGATCCAACCGTTCTGATTATACTTTTTTCAGGGGTCTTTGTCTTAGGAGTATTGATTTCACTTATAAGTACATTTTTTGCAACACAACGCTTCCTAAACCTTAGAACAGACGATTTATATTATTAAATTTGCAGCATGAGCAAAAAACAGAGCAATAGTCAACAGCAAAAACCGAGACAGGAATTTATATTCCAAAAAAAGAACTACCAATTTATGTTCATTGGACTGGGCTTTATTGCCTTGGGCTTTATTCTTATGAGCGGTGGCGGCAGTGATGACCCCAATGTTTTTAACCCGGAAATATATAATTTTAGAAGAATACGCTTGGCCCCTACTTTGGTTTTGATCGGACTTGGGATAGAAGTCTATTCCATATTGTTGAATCCGCATAAGAGAAAATAAATTTTGGATATACTAAAGGCCGTTATTCTTGCCATCATAGAAGGTATCACCGAATATTTGCCGGTTTCCTCTACAGGACACATGATTATAGCATCTTCCTTTTTTGGTATTGCCCAAGAAGATTTCACCAAATTATTTACTATTGTCATACAATTAGGGACCATACTATCTGTAGTAGTACTCTATTTTAAACGATTTTTTCAAAGTGTCGATTTTTACTTTAAACTTTTGGTAGCTTTTATACCCGCCGTATTTTTTGGGCTATTATTAAGTGATGTCATTGATTCTTTACTGGAAAGCCCCATTGTAGTCGCCTTTTCTTTGGTCCTAGGCGGATTGGTCCTTCTCAGGGTGGATGAATTATTTGGCGACTCCAACAATACCGATATTTCATATGGAACCGCATTTAAAATAGGACTCTTTCAATGTTTGGCAATGATCCCGGGTGTTTCCAGAAGTGGCGCCAGTATAGTAGGGGGTATGACCCAAAAATTATCTAGGACCGCAGCCGCAGAATTTTCTTTTTTCCTTGCCCTGCCCACTATGATGGGAGCCACCCTAAAAAAGAGTTATGACTATTACGCCGCGGGCTTTACCCTTACCTCAGAACAGGTAAACCTATTAATAATAGGGAATGTTGTAGGCTTCATTGTGGCCCTCTTTGCCATTAAAACATTTATAGGATATTTAAGCAAACACGGTTTTAAGATTTTTGGGTATTACAGGATAGTAGTTGGAATTGCCCTATTGATCATACATTATTTTATTAGCCCACTTACCGTACTATGATGACCAAAGAAGACTTTTTGCAAGGACAGGTATTGCTCATAGACAAACCCTTGGGCTGGTCTTCGTTTCAGGCGGTGAATTCCTTAAAATGGAGCATCAGAAAAAAGTTTGATCTAAAAAAAATTAAAATAGGCCATGCTGGCACCTTAGATCCACTAGCCACTGGTCTATTATTGATCTGTACCGGTAAGGCAACCAAGACCATCAACGAGCTTCAAGGACAGGTAAAAGAATATACCGGAACCATTACCCTGGGAGGCAGCACCCCCTCCTATGACCTTGAAACTGAAATAGACCAAAAGTACCCTATAGACCATATAACCCAGGAAATGATACACCATACCACTTCCTTGTTTATAGGGGACATAGAACAGACACCTCCTGTATTTTCTGCCTTAAAGAAAGACGGGAAACGCCTTTACGAATATGCCAGGGAAGGCAAAGAGGTTGAAATAAAAAAAAGAGCGGTAAGCATTTCCGAGTTTGAAATTACCCAGGTCCAATTGCCCGAGATCAAGTTTAGGGTAGTATGCAGCAAAGGAACATATATCCGATCATTGGCCCACGATTTTGGAAAAGAATTGAATTCCGGGGCACATCTTTCCAAACTAAAAAGAACCAAAATAGGGGATTACAACGTAAATAATGCCATAACCCCTGAGGAATTCGGTAAATTACTACAAGAGGAGCGTTAAGACTTCAAAATAAAAAGTGGTAAGCTGCCCGTTCGTCGAATATTTAAAATATTTTTGATAAAATGCGGTTATATCACTATGAATCTAAACCGAAAACAACTTTCTTTTTTAATAACCTTCTTCTCCATGTCTTTGGTAGTGCTCTGTTTATACAACATTCACCTAGGGCAACAGGAAAAAGATGAGTACCTTATTGAATTGAGTTTGCTGGAGGAAGAGGAGCTTGAAAAAAGCATTGAGGAAGAATTAAAAGCCATGGAAGAAATGGCCAAAACAGAACCTGTAAAAAGCCATATGGCCTATAACGAAGCCCATAAGGCCAGTTTTGGAAACCCAGAGCCCCTTAAGACATTGGAAGAAATAATGGAGGAACAAGAAATGAGTTCCGATACAGATGAGCCCTCAGAACTATTTAGTTCCAATTCCGAATATGCTGCAAGAGTTAGGGAATTGGTAAAAAGGAGAAGGGAAAAACAAGAACTCTTGGGAGAAAAAGAAGCCAGTAAAGAGGTAATGACCAATAATTTGGCAAAAAGAAGGACCTCTGTTTCCTATTCACTGGTCAGCAGAAGCCATATAGACCTGCCCATCCCCATCTACACTTGTATTGAAGGGGGCAAAGTGGTCATCAACATAAAGGTTGACTCTTCAGGCAACGTGTTTGAGGCCGACGTAAACAAAAAAAGCTCCAACACCTTAAATGGCTGTTTAGTGGACAATGCTATATCCTACGCCTTAAAATCCAAATTTAACGGCGGATCCAAGCAAGGTCAAATTGGCACCATCACCTATTTATTCCAAGAAAAGCATTGACATAAGGTCCTTTATTGTATGCTGCCCTTTATCCTTATTGTACCACTGCTGTAAGATCTGTTTAAACTCGGGCCTAAGTCTTCCAAAATTCGCTTTTTCCTCACTTACCAATTTTGCCGCGACAGATGGCCTTGCCCCCCATTGTCCAATAACTTTGGCCGTATCCCCATCAATAGCAATCAATTTGGGAATTGCCATGGCCCCATTTGACAAAAACCGCTGCATTAATTCCAAATTTTCATCCCTTAGAAGTAGTTTTAAGGAAATATTATCATTTAAAGCCGCCAACTTATTCATCACCGGAATGGTTTGGGCTGCATCCCCACACCAGCTTTCGGTAAGCACTAGCCAAGTAACCTTTTTATTGTAAGCCTTAATTTTTGTTTCGGTATCGGTATCAACTTTAATCGTTTTATCCAATCGTTTCATCCTGCGCTCATTCAGCAGCGTATAATTGGCCAGCTCTTCATTCTGATTTTTTCCGGTAGATTTTCCCTCCAAGGCCAATGTTGCCATCAGGCTCCTGTAGTCATTATACCCCATGGCCTTCTCCAACCCCTCCTCTATAAGGGCAGTTGTCTCTTTTTGTAATGTTTCCTGTTCCATTAATGTCATACAATTATCCAGCTTCAAAATTAATTCAATTCATGATTTCTTGGAGTAACCACGGTTACATTGGTAGCAGAGTTCAAGAAAACCTTACAACCGCGCAGAAGAACATTAATCATTTAATGGTTAAGGGCCCGTTTTTTAATCATTCCTCCCTTGGTATCGTTAATACTGTTCATGATGACAAAGGCATTGGGGTCTATTTTCTCAATCTCGGTATTTAGTTTACTTATTTCCAATCTGGTAATTACCGCATAGATAATATCATATTCATTATGCACTCCATTCCTGCCATAACCACCTTTTCCCTTGTAAATTGTTAGCCCCCTACCCAATTTCTCCGTAATCATAAGCCTTATTTCCTCAGAGCGTACCGATATAATGGTCACGCCTGTATATTCCTCTATACCGTCTACTACAAAATCCAATGTTTTAGAGGCCGATAAATAGGTTAACATGGAATAAAGTGCGGTCTCCAAGGAGAGAAAGTACGCTGCCGCCAAAAAAATCAAGACATTGATTGCAATAATATTATCGCCTATTTTGGTTCTTATCTTTCTACTGAGATATATGGCCAACACTTCAGTTCCATCCAATACACCACCTCCCCTTATAGAGAGGCCAATTCCAGCCCCAAGGAAAAAGCCACCAAAAACTGCCACTAAGAGCTTGTCATCGGTAACCTCCGGAAAACTCACCGTGGCCAATACCACTGCAAGACCAATAATGGCCAAAGAAGCCTTAATGGCAAACTGCTTACCAATCACCTTAAACCCAAGCCAAATAAACGGAATGTTCACCAGAATGATCAAGAAATATAAGGGCACCGAAAATATTTCGGAAATTAATAAGGAAATTCCTGTGGCCCCACCGTCTATAAAACTGTTGGGCAAGAGAAAACTCTCCAAACCAAAGGCCGCAGAAAAAATACCCGCGATTATAAACAGCACATCATGAACAATAGAAAATATCCCAACCCTGAACCGCCTCGATTTTTTCCAATAAAAACCTAAATTGGATGCAAAGTCATGACCCTTTTTCTTTCTTTCTGGCATAATTTCCTATTAACACATATTTCGTTTTACCACCGCGCGCACTAGTGACAAGCTTTCTTTTCACAATATTGGTCACCCATACAAAACCCAATTAGGATGTTCGTTGGCCGTGAAATTAAATAATCTGATTTTAAAAAGAGGTATTCTTTTTCCTTAATTAAATTTATAACACTGTTGCTTATCTGAAATATAAGGCCAGCCCCCTAAAACAATACCCCTTATTTAAGGATAAAAAATAACCTTGTACACCTCTCCAGTCAGTTTATAGTGTTGTTCTTAATTAATCTTAACTTTACCCTACATTCAACCTAATCCCCAATAAACCAAATAAATAACCCTTTTAAAATGCATCAACAACAAAACCAAGGCTCCGACACCTAGTAAAAATTAGCCTGCAGGCCCTCTTAAAATAGTAATGAAAACACTATTTTAACGACCATTGTAAATATATCCCTTTTTTGATATACCAATTGCACAAAATCACCACAGTTATTAGGATATGAATGATGAAGCCCTTATGATGAGCCCCTCTAAAAACCTACTCTTAATCTTTACCCGCAACCCCGAATTGGGCAAATGCAAAACCCGATTGGCTGCGACCGTTGGGGACGAAGCCGCCTTGGAGATCTACAAATTTCTGCTAGAACACACCCGTAGTATATCACAAGGTTTACATACCGATAAATGGATATGCTATTCTCAAGAAATTTGGGAAAATGATATATGGGAACGCTCTGTCTATCAAAAAAAACTGCAGTGGGGAGAAGGTCTTGGTGAGCGCATGAGCCACGCTTTTAAAGAGGGGTTTGAGGCCGGTCATCAAAAAATTATTATTATTGGAAGCGATATATACGATTTGAGCGAAAAAAATATACAAGACGCATTCCTTAAGTTGGAGGAACATGATTACGTAATAGGACCCGCTATTGATGGAGGATATTACCTTTTGGGCATGACCCATTTCACCCCTTCCCTTTTTGAGGACAAACCTTGGGGTACCGACCGCGTTTTGGAATTGACCTTAGAGGATTTAAAAAATAAAAACTACACCCTATTGCCCCCAAAGAATGACATTGATTATTTTGAGGACATCAAGGACAACAAAATCTTTCACCCTTTTTTTACAAATAAAAATATATGACAGACAAACAATTAAAGGAATCCACTGACTATCTTATAAGCAAAGGATTTGAAGCACCGGAAATTGGTGTGGTACTGGGAACGGGCCTCGGAAAATTGGTGAACGACATAGAGAACCCCATTGAAGCCCATTACAACCACATCCCTTATTTTCCTTTGGCTACGGTAGAATTCCATTCTGGGAAGTTAATTTATGGCCTATTAGAGGGCAAAAAGGTTGTGGTGATGCAGGGTCGATTCCATTTTTATGAAGGGTACGACCTAATTGACGTAACCTACCCAATAAGGGTCATGCACCGGTTAGGGATAAAAAAATTATTAATATCCAATGCCGCAGGAGCCATTAACCCTAATTTAAAAAAGGGCCATATGATGCTGATTGAAGATCATATCAACCTACAGGGCGGATCACCTTTGGCCTTTAAGAATGTAGGTGCTTTTGGCGACCGTTTCACCGATATGAGCGAACCCTATGACCTTGATATGCGCAGCAAACTGGAAACCATAGCCAAAAATGAAAACATCACCCTTCAAAAAGGGGTCTATGTTTCTGTTGTAGGCCCACAACTGGAAACCAAGGCCGAATATCGCATGCTAAAAATGCTTGGGGCAGATGCTGTTGGAATGAGTACGGTGCCCGAGGTAATCGTAGCCAACCATTTAAATCTGCCCATAGTGGCCGTATCCGTTCTAACCGACGAGTGCGACCCAGACAACCTAAAGCCGGTAAATATTGCAGAGATTATTGAAGTAGCGGGCAAAACCGAACCGAAAATGATCAAATTATTTAGGGAATTGATCAAAATCATTTAATTGGGAAACCCAACAAATACCCTTGGGAATACCAGAAACACTTAACAATACTAGACATGAGCTATTTAGAAGCTACCAACGAATTATATAAAAATGCAGCGCAAACACCTGATGTTGGTCTCTGTTGCACCACGAATCCCATTTGGCAATTCCCTGGACTATCCATTCCTAAGATAATGCAGGAGATGAATTACGGATGTGGGAGCACTGTTTCGGCCCAAGACCTTATCAACAATCCCAAAGTCCTATATGTAGGCGTTGGCGGGGGCATGGAATTGCTACAATTCTCCTATTTCTCCAGGCAAAAGGGAGGGGTTACCGGAGTAGACGTGGTAGATGAAATGTTAACAGCTTCAGAGGAGAATTTTAAGATTGCCGAAAAAGAAAACCCCTGGTTTAAAAGTGATTTTGTACAGCTGGTAAAAGGGGATGCCCTAAACCTTCCCATTGCAGAGAGCAGCATGGATGTGGCAGCCCAAAATTGTCTATTCAATATATTCAAGGCCGAAGACCTTAAAAAAGCGGTTGCGGAAATGTACAGGGTCCTTAAACCCCATGGTAGATTGGTAATGAGCGACCCCATCTGTGAACAGCCCATGAACAACACCCTGCGCAACGATGACCGCCTAAGAGCACTCTGTCTTAGCGGCAGTATTCCATTACAAGACTATATTAAAGTATTGACCGATGCTGGATTTGGAACCATTGAAATAAGGGCCAGAAAGTCGTACCGGGTGCTTTCTCCCAACCATTACCCAACGGATGAACTGATATTTATTGAATCTATTGAAATT
>CAXAVP010000148.1:0-10729 GCA_963972175.1 uncultured Arenibacter sp. | reverse complement strand
AACTATCGATTTTTGAAATGGGCCGCCAAAGTGCTTTTGGTGTTTGCTTGTTTATTTATCATTTTGGTACTATTTATTAGAAGCCCCTGGGGACAAAATATAATTGTTTCCAAAGTCACTGCCTATGTTGCCAATAAAACCAACACCAAAGTTGAAATAGACCAACTTTTTATTACTTTTTCCGGGAATGCCTTTTTGAAAGGAATGTATCTGGAGGACCAAAAGGGGGATACTTTGTTTTATTCAAAAAAACTTGAAGCCAACATACCGCTATCACCCTTGCTGTTCGGTAACGAACTTAACCTTAAGTCCATAGAATGGGAAGGTCTAAGGGCACACATAAGCAGGGGCGAAGATTCTGGTAAATTCAATTTTGATTTTTTATTGGAAGCATTCGTCACCCAGGACGCTACTCCCCCACCCCCAGAAGCAGAACCTATGGTAATTAATGTGGGATCGATTAATTTTTCCAACTTTATAATCGACTACAATGATGCCTACTCCGGTCTGGAAAGCAGCCTTGTTTTGGGGCAATTATATTTGAAGTCCAATTCTGTAGACTTGAAAACCATGCATTACAATCTGGAGGATCTTGAACTGTTGGATACGAACATCGCTTACAAACAGACCAAGCCTTTTGTTTCTGAAGATACCGCACAAGCAACACTGCCTTTTTTGGCAATCAACAATCTTACACTCAAAAATGTGCGTGCCAAATATAGTTCCATTCCAGATGGTGTGCTGGCCAATGCATCCCTTGGTGATTTTGCAATGGAGTTGCCAAAGGCCGATCTATCCAAGAAAGAACTGGAAATAGGGTTGTTATCCCTTAAAGATTCGGACATTTCTTTAAATTTCAAGAAAGGGGAACTTACCCCAACGGACGCTACCGGAAACGCTCCGGAAAATGTAGAATTTTCATGGCCAGAACTTTTTTTGGAGGCAGATAATATCACCCTCAATAATAATTCTTTCCAATATCAAACAACTTCCAATACAAATTCTGAAAGTCAGTTCAATCCAAATGACCTATACCTTTCACAACTTACTTTAGAGGCCAACGACCTCAGCTACCAGCCTAAAAATGGCAGCTTACATCTAGATCAATTGTCATTTGTTGACAAAAGTGGCTTTCAACTACAACATCTAATTGTTCAGGCCAAACTAACCGATAACTCGGCAACGCTTAACGGATTACAATTAAAAACCAATTCTAGCCAGCTAAAGGCCGATGTGAAAACAGATTATACTTCCCTAAACCAATTGATCCATTCCCCTGGGCAGACCAAAATAGACCTAAATGTACCAAGGCTACAGTTTGCATTGGAAGATGCCCTGTTCTTTCAACGCAATTTAAGTGAGAACAAATATTTTACTGCTGCCCAGCTGCACCCATTTACAGGGGAGTTAAAAGCCACAGGCACACTTGACGATATTGAAATTCCAAATCTACAATTCTATTGGGGCAACAGTTCATTGGTGGCTGAAGGAACCATAGCCAACCTACTGGAAACGGATTCGCTAAGCTTTAATTTCCCAACCCTAAACACTACTACCACAAAAAGGGATATAGAACAATTTATTTCCACAAAAGATTCCAGCCTTGTACTGCCCCAGACAATTTTGGTACAGGCCAAAACCCAGGGTAATCCACAAAATATCTCTGGGGAAGTTTTTTTGAAAATACCAGAAGGTACGGCCCAACTTAAAGGAAACTATTCTAGCAGAGACCAAATCAACTTCAATGGAACCCTAAAAGTAGATAGCCTACAATTGGGACAATTATTGCAAAATGATGCCCTGGGTGCAATAAGCTTAAACCTTAACGCTTCTGGAAGTGGCAACAGTCTTGAAACATTAGATGCGGAATTTAAATCGGACTTTACACAACTGAAGCTAAAAGATTATGATTTCTCCCATCTAAAATTAAAGGGAAATATGGAGGATGGCTATGGTACTGTCAACCTAAAGTTTAAGGATGAGAACCTAAATTTGCATTCTGAAACAACCTTCACCTATAATCCCGAAAGGCCCCAAGCCTCACTACACCTAAATGTTATTGGTGCCGACCTGCAGGCACTTGGTGTCACCCATGAGAATATTAAAGCCGGATTGGACGTGGTGGCAAATTTTGAGGGTAATATGAGCAACTATGCCCTAGATGTACAGATGAGCAATGGTATAGCCGTGTACAACAATCAGCAATATCAAATGGGCCAAATCAAGCTTAGCTCCAAAATAGACTCCCTTAGTACCTGTGCTAAGATCCATAGCGATTTTATGAATGGCCGTTTAACATCCAATGCCACGCCAAAGGGAATCAATAAAGCGCTTAGTGAACAATTCAAAAATTATTTTCAAGATACCAAAAAAGTACCCTCGGCTTCCGATTCGGTCCAACTTGAACTGGACCTTAACATACATCCCAATGCCCTGATCACCGAGGTATTCTTAAGAGATTTGGAACAAATGGACTCCATTCGTGCAAATGCCAGTTTTGATGCAACTACCCAAAACTTAAAGGCTACCTTACAAGTACCTAATGCCAAATACAAGGATATTACCATGGATAGTCTAAACGTATCCATTTTAGGGGATTCTACCAACCTAAATTTTACCGCGGGACTTATGAACCTCCTAGCAGAGCCTGTACATATAAAAAAAACATATTTAGAAGGGATTTTAAAGAACAGGGAATTACAATTGGATTTTAGTTCATGGGACGAAGAGCAAAAAGTAATGCACATTGCTTCCAGCTTGAAACTTGCCAAGGACACCACCATACTCCAAATAAAACCGGAAGGCCTCCTGTTCAACAAGAAGGAATGGGAGATCCCTAAAGACAACCAGATAACTTTTGCCACGGACAACCTTGGTTTTAAGAACGTAAATTTAACCAGGAACTCCCAGCAATTAAGCTTTGGCACAGGTCATTCCAGTTCCGACAAAAAGCATCTCTCCATAAACTTTGAGCAATTTAGGCTGCAAACCTTACTGAGTCTATTGAACCCTGACTCCCCTATAGCTACCGGATTGGTCAACGGGAACCTGACCATAGAAAACCCCTATGGGGCTACAGGGATAGTGGCCGATTATCAAATAAAGGACTTGGAAGTAATGCAACACCCCTTAGGCAATTTATCCTTAACAGCCGCCTCCAAATCCGTAGACAAATATGATTTTAGTCTGGCCCTAAAAGGCAAAGGAATAGATACGGATTTAATTGGTGATTTTACGGCTGCAAAAACCGGGGCCCAACTAAACTTGGATTTGGACATAAACAGAATAGATCTAGCAGTGATTGAAGGGTTTTCCTTTGGAGAATTGAAAAATACCGATGGATACCTTTCCGGAAAAATAGGTGTTTCCGGAACCACCACTGCTCCACAATACCAGGGTAACATTAACTTTAATGAAGCCGCATTTAATGTGGCAGCATTGAATGCCGATTTTAATATAGGGCAAGAAACTTTAAAAATTGATACAGACGGATTGTTTTTGGACAGTTTTGAGATAACCGATGCCAATGGCAATAATTTTGTATTGGACGGCTCAGTAAGGACTAAAGAATTACTAAATCCAAAATTTGACCTAAGCCTAAGCGCCAAACAATTTCAGTTCATTAATTCTACAGAAAAAGACAACGAATTATTCTACGGAAATGCTAGTTTAGATGCCGATATTACCCTAAAAGGGAGTCTAAATCTTCCTAAAATAGATGGAAAACTGCGTGTGCGCGAAGGCACAACGATGACCTATGTTGTCCCGGAGTCGCAATTGGATGTGGAAGAACGCGAGGGGGTTGTTGTTTTTGTAAATCGCCAGCGACCCGATGCCATACTCACTAGAAATGATACGGAAGAATCTACAACTTTCTTTAAAGGTATGGATGTAAAAGCCATTTTGGAAATAGCTGATGATTCCAAGTTTAATATTATTATTGATGAACGCAGCGGTGACAACCTTCAAGTTTCCGGAAATGCCTCCCTTAACCTCAATATGGAACCCAATGGCAGGATACAACTTACAGGCAGGTATCAACTAAAATCCGGTCATTATGAGACCAACCTCTATAACCTGGTACAAAGAAGGTTCCTAATAAACCCCAACAGCACAATTAGCTGGCAGGGCGACCCTACAGATGCTAAAATGGATGTTTCCGCGACCTATAAGGTAGAAACTTCTACCGCTCCCCTAATGTCCAGTGTAGTATCCAGTGAGGATATAAGCGTAACCAGCAAATACCATCAAGTCCTTCCATTTTTGGTCTATTTACACGTTGATGGGGAGTTATTGGAACCTAAATTGTCTTTTGGGCTGGATATGCCAGAAGATGAACAAGGGTCCTTGGGCGGTGCAGTCTATTCAAGGGTCCAACAATTAAACCAGCAGGAGGCCGAACTGAACAAACAGGTTTTTTCCCTCTTGGCCTTAAATCGATTCTATCCAGATTCGGGCAGTGATGGCAGCACGGGTGGTACGGCGGCCATTGCCCGGGATAATGTAAACAAAGTGTTATCCGGGGAGTTAAATGCCTTTTCAGATAAGATATTCGGGCAATCGGGGTTTGAGCTGGATTTTGATCTGGACAGTTTTACGGATTACCAGGGCGAAAGTCCCCAAGACCGAACCCAATTAAATATCAATGCCCAAAAAAAATTGTTTAACGACCGCTTGATCGTAACCGCAGGAAGTGCAGTGGATGTAGAAGGTAGTGCGCAGCCAGGACAGGAACAAACTCCTATTATTGGCAACCTGAGCATTGAATACTTGCTCACTAAAGACGGTCGCTATAGACTTAGGGGCTTTAGAAAGAACGAGTATGAAAACATCATAGACGGACAATTGATCGTTACCGGGGTGGCCCTGATCTTTAATAGGGAATTTAATAGGTTTAGTGAATTGTTCAACCCTTTAAACAAAGTCCAATCAGCCGAAGACAAGGATAAAGAAGAACTAAAAGAATGAAAAGTCCATTTCCAATCAAAACATACACGCTTGTAATAATCCCGATCATCTTGGCATGCCTATACTCCTGTAGTATTGGCAAATATATCCCAGCGGATGAAACCCTGTACACCGGGTCCAATATTGCTATTTCCTATAACCAAGAGGTAAAGAACACTAAACATATAGAGCAAGAATTACAAAACCTATTGGAGCCACAACCCAACTCAAAAATACTGGGGATGAGACCAGGGCTGTATTTCCATTATAAAGCCCAGAAGAAAAGGCCCGGATTTTTAAACCGATGGCTTAACAAGAAAATTGGAGAAGAGCCTGTTTATCTGTCGGATGTAAACACACAACGAGTAGAGAAGCTCATGTTGAACCGTTTGGACAACCGTGGATTTTTCTACAGTAAGGTATACTCGGAAATAGACAGTACCCAAAAGAAGGCCGCAATTAAATACAATCTAAGCGTCCCGAATCCCTATACCCTGGAAAATTTTGAGCTGGAGAAAGATTCTTTGCCCATCTATGGAGCTATTGAAAAAGCTTTGGAAGATACCCAAATAAAGACTGGTGATAGATTTGATCTAGAGCTGATGAAATTTGAAAGGGAGCGGATAGACCATGTACTTAAACAAAGGGGCTATTATAATTTTAATCCTGATTTTTTAATTTTTGAAGCCGACACCAATCGCTATGACAACAAAAAAACCGACCTTTTTCTAAGGTTGAAAAAAAATATTCCTAAAAAATCACTTATACCCTATACCATTGATTCCATAGCGGTGTATCCCAACTATTCCATTGATACCGATAAGGAGGTTACCCCTAAACCCACTGTGGTAAATGGCATACATTTCTTTCAGGAGAAGGAGTTTTTTAAGACCAAAAAATTGGAGCCCTATATCTTGTTAGAGCTAGGTGAAAAATATAATTCGGAGGTTGCTAGGTTAACCAGCAACAGACTTTCGGCCCTTGGTAACTATAAATTTGTAAATATTCGCTTTAATATGAAAGATACTGTGGAAGTTGATAGCATAGCTTCTTTGTATGCCGATATAATGCTTTCTCCCTTGACCAAAAGATCTGTACGGACACAATTACAGGCCGTAACCAAATCCAATGGTTTTGCTGGCCCTGGATTGTCACTCACCTATAACAATAGAAACTTGTTCAAGGGAGGTGAAACCTTGAGCATCACAGCTAACTTTGCCTATGAGACACAACTTTCAGGAGGTAAAAAAACAGGTCTTAGCAGCATAGCTGGAGGCCTCAAGGCCGATTTGATCATACCTAGGCTATTGCCCTTTTCCCCCAAGCAGTTTAAATATGCCGTGCCCAAAACCAAAATTAGTCTGGGAACCGATTTCCTAAAACGAACCAAGCTATATACCCTTGGTTCCTTCAACACCTCTTTTGGCTATACCTGGAATGCCAATAGATTTGTGTACCATGAACTAAATCCTATAAGTGTCAATTACGTAAAGCTGTATAATACCACCGAAGAATTCAACACTATTTTGGACAATAATCCATTTTTAAAACAAAGTTTCGACCAACAGTTTATTGCCGGACTCAATTACACCTTTACCTATAATGAACTTGTAGACAACGACAATAAACAGCCGTTGTTTCTCTCAACAAGTGTAGATATAGCTGGGAATCTATTAGATTTAATTGGCGGATCCGACAAAACCGTTTTTGGAATGGAATATGCGCAATATGCCAAGGCGGATATCGATTTTCGATATTATTTTAAATGGGGCAAGGAACAGGCCCTGGTAAGTAGACTTTATGCAGGATGGGGCATACCATATGGCAATTCCTCCACCCTGCCCTTCGTAAAGCAATTTTTTTCGGGTGGTCCCTATAGTGTAAGAGCCTTTCAAATACGCTCCCTTGGTCCAGGAACCTTTAATTCTTTCGAAAATGGATCCTCGTCATTCTTTGATCAATCTGGAAATCTAAGATTGGAGGGGAATTTGGAATATAGATTCCCCATATGGTCCTACCTAAAAGGAGCCATTTTTGCCGATGCCGGAAATGTTTGGTTGACCAATGAAATTGAGATTCCTGATGATGAACCTGCCACAAGCAGGGAATTTAATGAAGAATTGTTTGCCAAGGGGAAGTTTGGTAGTAGTTGGGCCAAGGAATTGGGCATTGGAGTGGGTTTTGGCCTTAGGGTAGACATTCAAAGCTTTGTACTGCGCTTTGATCTTGCATCCCCATTACAAATCCCTTACCTACCAGAAGGAGAGCGTAGCAACATTCCATTTTTTAACGGGGGTAGTGACAATATCACCTTCAACTTTGCCATAGGATATCCTTTTTAAGAGTGCTCGCATTCTCATTTCAGGTATTAGAACCTAATCTTCCCCCACAAACTACCATTGAAATTAAATGTGTCAAAAATGAATTTCTTAGAAGCAATGAACACCCTAAACAATACGTAACTTTATGATAGTTAAATTATTAACCCGTCTACCTAATAAGTAGACATAAAAAAAGAAATACAATGAACAACGATCAATTGGAAGGAAAATGGAAGCAAGTGAAAGGGAAATTCAAACAAAAATACGGTGATATTACTGATGATGACCTTACCTATTCTGAAGGTAAGTTTGATGAACTGCTAGGCCAGTTACAGGAAAAAACCGGTAAGAAAAAAGAAGAGCTAAAAGAAGAAATAAGCAACTTATAAGAATTTATAAAAGTTCCCCCCTAAATAACCCCAATCTCCGGATTGGGGTTATTTTTTGTTTAACAACATGCAGTTCCAAGCCCATTGTTATCCCATTATTTTGTAAAACATACCAAAAACGCTGTTGCCATGAATGTATTCAAATAAGTAACAATACATGAAGGAATATTAGAGTCGGTCTCCTTGATCTTTGGCATACTCTTTTTTGTACATACGCACAATGATAAGAAAAAGGCTAATAAGCAGGGGGCCAAAAATTAGGCCTATAAATCCAAAAATGGGCACCCCTACTATAACGCCGATAAGGGTGATCAATGGATGTACATTATCCAATTTTTTTAGCACATAGAGACGGAACAAATTATCGGTAGACCCAACAACAACAAAACCGTAGATCAAGATACCCCAGGCCTGAAAAGTATTACCACTGGAAAGGGCCAATATAAAAACTGGTACTATGCCCAAAAGGGAGCCAACAAAAGGGATCATGGATCCTATGGTTACAATTACAGCCCAGAAAACGGGAGCATTAACACCAAATATTAAAAACCCTATTAGAGCTATAACCCCCTGGGCCAGGGCGACCAAGGGAATCCCTAGGGCATTGGATCGTACCATAGCCCTTATTTCCTCTCCAATTATCTTGAGATTCTCCTTGCTAATGGGAATATACTCAAATAAGGATTCCCGCAACTCCCGTCTATTGGTCAACATATAAAAAAGCATAAAATACATGATGGCCACAGCAATAAAAATATTAAAAGTCCCCCCAGCAAAGCCTTGAAGGTTTTTGGATAGCCAGTTAGATACGGCATTGGCATCTATTTGGGAGGTAACGTCATATTCAAACTGATTTTCCAATTTGGCCATTTGTGTTTCTACTGCAGTAATCACTTTTTCAGAATTCTGAACGGCACTTTCCACCTTATTTCCCAGCATTAGTACAATACCAGAAATAGGCAATAAAATACATACAAAGGAAACTATAAGCAAAAAAGTGGCCGCCACATTGGGCAGCCATCCCTTTTTTACCAGCTTTGCCATGGGCTTGCGCAAAAGCACATAAAAGGTTATTGCGCCCAAAACTCCTGAAAAATAAGGTAGTATCGCCTGAAATATTATACCTCCCAGTAGAATAATGAGAAGTAATATAAAGACTTGACGGATAATTTTTGGGTCAATCTGCGCCATATGCTAGGTTAAACAGTATTAGAAGCTGTAATTTAATCAATTAGGATTATAGATCACAATTGACCATCCAGTGAATTCCAAATTTATCCGTACATCGGCCATACATGGCCCCCCATTCTTTCTCCAAGAAGTTGTGATTTACCTGTCCGCCATCGGAAAGCTTGCGAAACAACTCTTGTGCCTTTTCCGGCTGATCCATATCTATAGCCATATGAATTTTGTTTCCATTGTTCAAAGGCGTATCCGGTGCAGCATCATAAGCCATTAATTTTATGCCCTTTCCCTTTAGCTCTGCGTGCTGTAGTTGATGGCGATACGATTCGGGAATATCCATTTTAGATTCTTCATAGGTTTGCTTATTTACTATCTCGGCATCAAAACAATCTGCATAAAAATTCAATGCCTTTAAACAATCTCCTGAAAATGCCAAATAAGCTTGTACGTTCATTTTTGTTTTATTTTTGAGTTCATACACAATGTATTGCATAAAGAGCAGTCCAATTTGTGCTATCCGTTTTTATTTTACCTCGAATAAATAATAGGATTGGAATGTGCCCAGAACCCAATAATAGGAATCGACCCAAGGGTCCAGGTATTAAACCTAGATCCCGCCGAAAAAGGCGGGATTAGTTCAACTTTCAATTTTCAGTGCGTCCTACTGACTTCTCAAAATTGGGCTTCACTAATAAAAGCCCCAACTATATAAAAAAATAACCCAACTGCATAAATTATTAGTTCATTGACAATTACGGTTTTAAGATTGACCAAAAAAGAATTATCTTGTATAGGTGTTCTTTTGAATAAATAACCATGACCGATGACCGCTAACAAAAAAACAATTAAAATCTACCTTGCCGATGACGATGAAGATGATCTTATGCTATTCTCGGAGGCATTGGAAGAACTGCCCATAAATTGTAAAATGTACAATTTTAAAGATGGGATATTTTTGATGGGCCAACTAATGGTCAAGGAAACCCCATTGCCAGATTTGGTCATCCTGGATATAAATATGCCATTGATGAACGGTGCGGCCTGCCTGTTAAAAATTAGGGAAACCGAGCGTATTAGCGCCCTCCCTGTCATAATATACTCCAACTCCTTTGAAAAAAAGGAAGTGGATAGTTTTAAAGATATGGGGGCCAGTGGATATCTACAAAAACCCAACTCCTTTAATCAGCTTAAGACCTTATTGTATAAGTGTATCCAACCCTATGCCCAGGGAGATTACCAACAAAAGGCCAGTAACTTTGTGATTCAGGTGTAGGCAAAAAGAGACCCTTTAATATCACGTAAATTAAATAGCGTTAATATTTAGCGGATTTAAGTTATACTGTTCGGGTTTATTCTTTTATGTTGTTCTTTAAAAATGAAAGACATGGGCAGCAATACGCAAGAAAAGTTTTCGCTTAAAGCATTACCTGGCTTGATAGTTGACACCTATAAGTCGTGGATGTCCCATGACCCATTTAGATCCAGTGCAGTAGTGGCCTATTATGCCATCCTTTCCCTACCTGCACTTTTGGTCATCATAGTAAACGTGGTAGGAGCTGTTTGGGGAACAGAAATTGTAGAGGGCAAACTTACCGAAGAATTCTCCATGGCATTGGGCAGTGATGCAGCCACATCCATACAAGCAATGATAGCGGAAACACAGAACGAGCACAAAAGTACTTTATCGTCCATTATCGGGATTGGAATATTGGTGTTCGCTGCAACAGGAGTGGTCTATCATTTAAAAATATCACTGAACGCCATTTGGAGGATTAAACCGGATCCCAAAACCAAAATAAAAAAGGTGGTCTTGGACCGTGCGTTAAGTTTTGCTTTTATTCTGGCCATTGGCTTTCTATTGCTTATAAGTTTTATGGTAACGGCAGC
>CAXAVP010000147.1:0-10841 GCA_963972175.1 uncultured Arenibacter sp. | reverse complement strand
ACGTGCCTTATCCACGCGCTCCGTCATATTAGCATACACCTGTTTAATCATGTCAATATCGAATGCCATTATCTAAATAGTTTAAGTTAAAGTAATTCACCAAAATTAAGAAAATACCTTACGTTTTTAAAACTTTTCAACTAAGAATAATCCAATTTTGAGTGATTAAAAACAACAATGTCGATATAGGAAAGGAAATGCAACAATTTTTAATCTTTATTGATAGTCCAAACAACTAACTTTTAAGACATATCATCATTACTATTGCAGTTTACGGATAATATCCTCATCACTGATCCCTTCTGCCTCAGCCTTGTAGTTTTTTATGATACGATGTCTTAATATTCCGATGGATACCGACTTGACATCTTCTATATCCGGAGAGAATTTTTCATTTAAGGCCGCGTTGGCCTTTGCGGCCAAAATTAAATTCTGTGAAGCCCTGGGGCCTGCCCCCCAATCTACGAACTGTTTTACAAAATCTGATGCCCCTGGCTGGTTGGGCCTTGTGCTATTCACCAATTTCACAGCATATTCCACCACATTATCCGGTACAGGTATCCTTCTTACCAAATGTTGGATATCCAAAATTTCCTGAGGGGTAAACAAGGACTCTATTGTTGGTTTGGAGTCAGATGTAGTTTCCTTTACCACCTGTATCTCTTCCGCTATGGAGGGATACTTTAATTCTATGGCAAACATAAAGCGATCCAGTTGAGCTTCGGGCAAGGGATAGGTCCCCTCCTGCTCTATGGGGTTCTGGGTGGCCAAAACAAAATACGGTCTATCCAATTTATATTGGCTGCCTGCTATAGTAACGGCCCGTTCCTGCATGGCCTCCAATAATGCTGCTTGGGTCTTGGGCGGGGTTCGGTTTATTTCATCGGCAAGGATAATATTGGAAAAAATGGGACCTTTTATAAACTTAAAGTTCCTATTTTGATCCAGTACCTCACTGCCCAGTATATCGCTCGGCATTAAATCTGGGGTAAACTGTATCCTTTTAAAGCCCAATCCCAGAGCCGAGGCTATGGTATTTACCATTAAGGTCTTTGCCAGACCGGGCACACCGATCAACAACGAATGCCCCCCGGTATAGATAGAAAGAAGTACTTGATCTATCACTTCTTCCTGCCCTATGATAACCTTGGCTATTTCCTGTTTAAGTATCTTGTTCTTTTCTACCAGACTTTTAATGGCCGCTACGTCTGACATGCATTTACTCTTTTAACCAATTATTCGCGAAATCGCAATCCTTGTTGCCCGAATTAACACTTACATAGGTATCTTTAATATGCTCGTCCATCCACTTCTTGATAGCCTTATATTGTTTTTCCCGTAAGGCCAACTCCTGTATTTTAATATAATCCTTTGCAAAGTCGGCCACATGCTCATCATAACGATTGGTGATCTTCATTATCTTGTACTTTGGACCACCACCCCTTGGATCATTCTCCAAAATGGGTTTGGAAATCTCATTGTCTTTTATATCCCTTACCTGATTATATAAGGAAGGCTCCATCTTGGTAAGCTCAAAACGGGAACTATAATCCGCTGGGTTTCTTAACAGCCCGCCATCAAACTTGGTTTCCTTTTCATCAGAAAAATTAAGGGCTGCGGCAGCAAAGGTAAATTTACCGTCCAAAACTGCCTGTCTAATACTATCCAATTCCTTCCTGGCGTTATCCAGTTCCTTTTGGGATATCTCCGGAGTAATCAAAATATGTCTTAGATCCAATTCCTGGCCACGTATTTTTTCTACATAAATAATATGGAAACCAAAGCTAGTCTCAAATGGATCGGAAATTTCCCCTTCCCTCAAACTAAAGGCTACATCCTTAAACTCCTTAACAAATGGGGTTTCCCGCGTCATGCTATAAAAACCACCTTTGGATTTTGATCCAGGATCTTGGGAATACAATATAGCTTTTACGCTAAAACTGGCATCATTTTCTTCCACATCCGCTTTAATAGTGTTCAATTTATCTATGACCCGCTGTTTTTCCTCATCGGATGCCTTGGGCTCCTTCACTATTTGTGCAATCTCCAGTTCTGCTCCAAAAACAGGTCTTTCATCTTCTGGGATCTTATTAAAAAACTGCCTAACCTCCTCAGGGGTAATCTCTATTTCCGAAACGATCTTATTCTGCATTTTCTCAGAAAGCATTCGAAGTTTATTGATCTTGTAGAGTTCCTCCCTAAAACTGGCCTCGTCATCCTTTTTATAATAATCCAAGACTTTTTCCATAGACCCTATCTGGGATACCAATTGCTGTAACTGGCGGTCTCCTTGGGCATTTACCTCATCGTCCGAAACCAAGATACTATCCTGTACGGCCTGGTGCGCATACAGGCGATCTTCCATTAGTTTTCCCAAAAGTCCACATCTGGTAACATCTGCTGTGGAGGCACCCTGGCTTTTAAGATCGATCAACGTTTTTTCAATATCCGACTCAAGAATTACATAATCACCCACAACGGCCGCTATACCATCCAATTTAATCTTCTTAAAGTTATTGACGGTATCATTCTTGTTTACCGTAGATTCCTCTACGGCCACCTCCTTGGGTTCTACTTGGGTATCCGGGATAGTTTCCGTTTCTTGGGCAGCCATTGCCGCCGTAAACAACAAAATGGAAAGGGATACTCCCCCCTTAATTAACTTCTTCATAAATTTCAAATTCTTTTTCTTTAATTGCTTCATCCATCAACTCTACTTCCAGTTTTTTCATATAATCCAACTTCCTTCTGTTTAAAAGAAGTTGTTTTATAGTAGGCTCAACATATGAAAGAGGCGCAATATCATTGATTTCCAAGATATCGTTAACCTTGGCCAAATATACCCCTAAAGAGTCCTGTAATTCAAAAAATTGTGATTTTTTTAAGTACTTCTCTTGATTTTCAATGGTTAAGGGAGGAATCTCTTCCATAACCCTATACACACTAACCCAAATAGAATCGTTAAAATTAACCTTCTTAAACTGTACACTGATAGAATCCAGATAACTTTTATCTTCTTCCTGAAAATCCTTTAACTTCGTAGCTATCAAATCCTTATCCAAGTACTGCGTAGGTAATTCCACGAACCTAAGTTGCATTATACGCTCTTTTAGTTTAAAGTTTTCCTTTTCACGCTCGTAAAACTCTTTCAATTGCGTATCACTTATTAAGGTGTCATGGGATTGAAGCACCAATGCTTCCTTATAAGCCCCAGTATAGAGATCGGTCCTATAATTGGAGACCAATTCCTCAAACAACTCCAGCTGATCTTCAGGCAGGTTAATTTTAGCCTTGGAAAGCAACAATTGCTTATAAGCCCATGTGTTGATATAATTATTCACCAAGGAAGTACTATCGGCCTTGGACATATTTGCCAACAATAGGGACTCTAGGTCTTCTTTATACAAAAAAGATTCCCCAACCCTAGCTATCGGAATTTTATCCTCCTTCTTTTTAAAAAAAGTGTCACAGGAAACAATGGTAAAGAACAGTAATGTACAGGCAAGGTATCCAGTGATATCCACTAGTTTTGTTTTACAAGAATCCATGGGGCAAATTTAGCAATAAAGCAGCATTATGCAAGTTCTCAATGTTTATTGATACTGACATCCATTTTACTATTATATTGCCTCACAACCTATTCCTTTTATTATTAATTTTATCGTATGGATGAAAGAATGATAAAATTAATTTGGGATTTTAGGGGAGAATCAGCTGCAAATACGGCCAAGCACCATAAAATTCACCTTGAAGAATATATCCAAGCCCAAAGGCTAAAATGGAACATTACTGGGAATGTTGCCATAAACGCCATGCACGCTATAGCATTTCTTGTGGTAAGCGAATCGGAGATGATACCCGTAAGGGATGCATTAAAGCCCCACCGTGGCGAAGTTTACGTTCCTACAGATCATTCATAACACAATAAACCAATCCTATGAACGGAAAAGCTATTGTATTCATTTCTATATTATTCACACTCATTATAGCTTGTTCCAGCCCAAAAGTATCCCAAGACTTCTTAACAACCGCCCTATCTTCCCAGCATCCCAGTATAAAAAAGGTAATGGATAGCGTAGGCCAATATGAACTACAGATTAAATACACCCATATTAGCCGGGACAATGATAGCCTTGTATTCACCGATTACAACTACCAGGTTAACGACAGTAACTACTTTTACCCGGCCAGCACCGTAAAACTCCTTACCGCTATACTGAGCTTGGAAAAATTGAACGAACTGGATTCCGTGGATCTTTATTCCCGATTCTATATTGAGGGCGATTCCTTGGAGACCACCTTTGCCCATGAAATTTCCAAGATTTTTGCCGTTAGTGACAATGAGGCCAATAACCGACTCTTTGAATTTCTGGGACAGGATAGAATAAACAAACAACTAAAAAGCAGGGATATTGGTCCGGCAAGAATTTCGCACCGACTATCCGCTCTAAATTCGGATGAGGTCACTACCGTTCCCTTGGTAATATATTTAAACGACAGTACGGTAACCCCTTTAAAACCCAGTGCCAACGCCCTAGCAAAACCATTGGACCTCAAGAAAATAAAAAAAGGAAAGGCCCACTTTGACGACAAGGAGTTGATAAATGAAGCTTTTGATTTTAGTCTAAAAAATTACTACCCGATCAACACACAACACGAGGTACTGAAGCGACTTATTTTCCCTGAAGCCTATTCCAAGGAAAAACGATTCCGTCTTAAAAAAAATCAACGCCAATTTCTTTTAAACGCCATGTGTACTCTTCCAAAAGACCTTGGGTATGACCCGGTTCATTATTATGATGGCTATTGCAAATTCTTTATGTACGGGGACACCAAAGACACTATTCCCAAAAAACTAAAAATTTACAACAAGGCAGGAAGCGCCTATGGCACATTAACCGATTGCGCCTACATAAAGGACACTGAAAACAAGGTGGAATTTCTGCTTACTGCAACGCTTTTAACAAATGCCAATGGCATTCTTAATGACAACCAGTACGAATACCAAGATGTTGGACTTCCTTTTTTAGCTCAATTAGGACGAGAAATATACCATTTGGAACGTATAAAAAAACGTTAATTATGACTACCGCGGGGTTTGATTCATTTACAAAAAAAATACACATCAAAAGTGATATAAAAAAACTTTATTGGTGCTGGGCCACTTCCCAGGGCATAAGTAAATGGTTTCTAAAAAAAGCCAGCTATCTCACTATTGCAGGTGACACAAGACCACCTATAGAACAGCTTGCCAAAGGCGATTCCTATATTTGGGAATGGCACAATTGGGATGGAAAGGAAGAAGGAAAAATCCTAGCCGCCAATGGTGAGGATTTTCTAGAATTTACTTTTGCCAACAACTGCAGTGTATCAATATCCATGGAACCTCAAGCAGGGTACGTACTGCTTACCCTAAAACAATACAACATCCCCACGGATGACAAAAACAAATTAAATATCTATTTTGGTTGTAGCAATGGGTGGACATTTTGGCTAACGAACCTAAAGGCCTATTTAGAATACGGTATCACCCTAAATGAAACAGATATAGATCTCCGTAACCTTCCCAATGCCGAATTTGAATTTGTAAACATCTAGCACGGCTTATAAAATTTAGGATTACAGCTTACCAAAGTTCCATTTGGCATTTATTTACACACCGGCCGCCTTAATAACATTTAAGGTTTTTTGCAGTCCGGTTTTGGCCACCTCCAACAAATCCCGTTTATGATATTCAGGATTGTAAAGCTCCAAGGATATACAACCCTTATAGCCCGTACGCTTGAGGTCCTTTAGTATTTGGGGCAGCGGTAATATACCATCTCCAGGGAATACCCTATGCTTGTCCTTCATGTCCCCGATAGCCATACCATCAGGTGCGTCATTAAACTGAAAGATTGCAAAGAAATCACCATTCAAACGACCAATTCCTTCAAACCCTCCTTCCGATATATACATATGATATACATCTGGAATAATTTTGGCTTGGGGATGATTGGCATCCAAGGCCACGGCTGCTGCCTGCCCCAAAGTCTTTAAAGGAAACATCTTTACAAACACCAATGCCGGAATTACGTTATACTCCTTTATTCCTATTTCCAACAACCGTCGGTAACACGAAGCCACAAAAGGAAGGTCGTATTGGCCCCCAACCTCATTGGGAATCGCCTGTACATAGGTACACCCTATCTCCGAGGCCATCCTCATCCTGTTTTTGGTTGCTGGTAAAGATTTTTGGAATTCCTCTTCGTTCTTGGGAATACACCCCCACAAACCTATCATACTGGGAACAAATAATCCGGCATCCTTAATTTTTTGTCCTAATGCCTTAAGGTCACCACCACTCTTTTCATATTCGGCTAGGTCACTGTCCCAAGGCTCTATGGCATCATAGCCGGCCGAAATGGCAATATCCACCTTATTTTCCAAGCCTTTTACCGGCCTAATGGTTGCCGTATCCAAACAAATAGGCCACGGACTTTGTCCATTTTGATATCTTTTTTCCTTCTTGGAAGGTTCGGCTACGAAAGTATTGGCAAATGATACAGTGGTAATCCCCGAAATGGCAGCACCGGCAATAAATTTTCTACGATTCATAATTTTAGTTAGTTAATCCTCTAAAAATATGAAAATTTATGAAGAAGACACCATAGAAAACAGACTTCGCCCATAGCCTCGGATAGCTCGCTACTCTATAAAAGAGCCCAAAAGACAAGGCCGACCCATCCCTTATGGCAAACCCAAATGATAAATACCTATAACTACCCCATAAAAATACTACACCGGCTCGCCATACAAGTCAAAATCTGCCGCTTCATAGATCTTAAGATCTACAAATTCCCCAACCTTTAAATAATGCTTGGCAGCATCCACCAAAACCTCATTATCCACATCAGGAGAATCAAATTCCGATCGTCCAACAAAATATTTACCTTCTTTTCGATCTATTATACAGCGTAGTGTTTCACCCACTTTTTCTTGGTTTAATTCCCAAGAAATCTGCGATTGCAGTTCCATAATTTCTGAGGCTCTTTGCTGCTTCACCTCTTCTGGAACATCATCGGTCAATTGATAGGCATGTGTATTTTCTTCATGGCTATAAGTAAAACAGCCAAGACGCTCAAAACGCATTTCTTCTACCCAGGTTTTTAAGGTTTGAAAATCTTCCTCTGTCTCCCCTGGGTAACCAACGATCAGGGTGGTCCTTATGGTCATTTCCGGTACAGCCGCCCTAAAATCCCGCAACAACTGAGTTGTTTTGGCCTGCGTGGTACCCCTTCGCATACTTTTTAAAATAGCGTCCGAAATATGTTGCAACGGGATGTCAAGGTAATTACAAACCTTAGGTTCCTTTTTCATCACTTCCAGAACATCCATGGGGAAACCTGTAGGGAAGGCATAATGCAACCTTATCCATTCAATACCCTCTACTTTTACCAGTTCCTCCAATAATTGCGCTAAATTTCTTTTTTTGTATAAATCCAGACCGTAGTAGGTTAGATCCTGCGCAATAAGGATCAGCTCCTTCACCCCTTTTGCCGCCAATTTGTTAGCTTCCTCTACTAGGTCCCCTATAGGCGTACTTCTGTGTTTCCCCCGCATAATTGGGATAGCACAGAAAGAGCATGGTCTATCGCAGCCCTCGGCTATTTTTAAGTAAGCATAATTCTTAGGGGTTGTGGTTAAGCGCTCCCCTATAAGTTCGTGCTTATAGTCGGCCCCCAAAGCCTTTAACAGGTTAGGCAATTCACTGGTGCCAAAATACTCATCCACATCTGGGATTTCCTTCTGCAAATCTGGCTTATAGCGCTCACTTAAACAGCCCGTAACAAATACTTTATCAACTTCACCGGATTCTTTCTTCTGAACGTAATCCAATATAGTATTTACACTCTCCTCCTTGGCATTGGCAATAAACCCACAGGTATTTATCACTACAACATTCCCTTCTTGCTCATGTACCACCTCTTTATCGTTTGCCCGTAACTGACCCATCAACACCTCCGAATCGTATACATTTTTGGAACATCCCAAGGTTACTACATTGATCTTATTCTTCTTAAGTGACTTTGTACGCATATTTTCTAAATAAAGTGCAAAAGTACAACTTGAAAAAAGATTGTAATGATATATCTTTTTTTATTTTTTTCCGTTAATCCATTATAACGTTTTGAAATTTAAGTAACAACACCTTATGAAAGCTAGATTTTTAATTTCCAGTATATTCCTTATCTACTGGAGAATGGGATACTCCAAAAGCAGTGATGATCAGCAACAAACCTCAAAGGAGCAAGATCTCTACTTTCCCCCCTTGCATTCAGTGGAGTGGAAAACCTCCACTATAGAAGAATTGGCCCCCTCCTCATTTGACACGGAATTATGGCAAAAATCAATGATGTAATCAACTAATTCAAAAATGGGCCAGCTTACTCCAATGGACGCAGCTTGATGATATCTTCCAAAAACCTAATGGTCTCTGTTTTTACCGATTTCATATCTTTTGAAGTAATATAGGAGGTCAAAACATGGTTTCCCACATTGGGAAAGGCTACTTTTCGTTTCAAACTATCCTTTACACCTAATTGGTCGTACATCTCCAACATGGCAGGAACAGATACCACCTTATCCTGCTCCTCTTCATTTTTGTAGTAATAGCCCAAAAATGTAGGCTGGTGAACCTGCTGAAAAACTTCTTTCTCCATTGTTTCATCCAATAAAGCCTGAAGTTGCACCAATGCCTCTACCCGGTACCTTGTTGTCCAATAGCGCTTTTTAAGTGTGTCGGTCTCCGATTGGTAAAAGTCGCCATCCATAACAGTTCTGACTATCTGCAAACCCCAAGGCCCGGACAACAAGGGAGCTGTTGGGTCATAGATTTCCACATTGGGCGAATACAGTAAAAGTCCGGCAATATCTTGGTTCGCATGAGCCAAATACAAGGCTAGGGTACCTCCAGTTGAAGTTCCCATAACGATAACCTTTTTGCCTATTTGTTTTGCTATTGCCAAGGCCTCCTTGGCCGATTCAAAATAATCCTCAGCGGTTAAATCCAGCATGGCATTTTCCTCATCAAGGCCATGTCCCTTAAGCCTAGGTAAATATACATTGGCTCCATATCGTTGACCTAACTCTTTATGTAAGGGAGCTCCTTCCTCATGACTGGCAGACCAACCATGAAGGTAGAGTACGGAATATTCCGTGACAGTAGGAATGGAATCATACCAGATTATCTGCGAATCATTATTGGCCTTAATTTTGGTATTGGCCTCTTCGCGCCCGTTAAGATTTTGCTGAAGTATTCTTAGGTCCGATGCCACATTGGGCAACTCCAAGGTTAAATTTGGCCTCTCTACCTCGGGACCACAGAAATAGACCAGCATTGCCAACAACAACACCAGAACTACTGCCCTAAGCAATCGCCGGATGAACCTCATTCCTTTTGACTAAAAAAAGAATCTACGAATTCCAACTTATTGAAAACCTGAAGATCCTCTATACCTTCCCCTACGCCAATATACTTAACCGGAATCTGGAATTGATCGGAAATTCCTATTACCACCCCTCCTTTGGCAGTCCCATCCAATTTTGTAACCGCTAAAGAAGTTACCTCGGTAGCCTTAGTAAACTGTTTAGCCTGTTCAAAAGCGTTCTGTCCAGTGGATCCGTCCAAAACCAAAAGCACTTCATCCGGAGTACCTTCTACTACCTTTTGCATGACACGTTTTACCTTGGTCAGCTCGTTCATTAGATTAACCTTATTGTGCAACCTGCCGGCCGTATCAATAATCACCACGTCTGCATCTTGTTTCACAGCAGAACTAAGGGTATCAAAGGCTACAGAGGCAGGGTCACTGCCCATATTTTGTTTTATGATAGGAACATCTACACGATCTGCCCAAACCTGCAACTGATCGATGGCAGCGGCCCTGAATGTATCTGCCGCCCCTAGCACCACCTTTAATCCTTGTTTCTTAAATTGATAGGCCAATTTTCCTATGGTGGTAGTCTTGCCAACGCCATTTACCCCAACAACCATTATTACATAGGGCTTCCTTGATAAGGGTACACTAAATTCCGTGGCATTTCCCGTATTGGTTTCAGACAAAAGACCGGCAATCTCCTCTCTCAATATGACATTAAGTTCCTGGACACCCAAGTATTTATCTTTGGACACCCTGGCCTCGATCCGATCAATAATCTTCAATGTGGTATTTACACCCACATCAGAGGACACCAACACCTCTTCAAGATTATCCAATACATCATCGTCTACCTTTGATTTCCCAACAACAGCTTTACTTAGTTTCGACAAAAAATTGGTCTTGGTCTTCTCCAAGCCCTTGTCCAAAGACTCCTTTTTTTGCGTAGAAAATATTTTTTTAAATAGACTCATATTTGCGACAAATTCCTTTTTATCAAAGATATAAAAATAAAAAAGCCACTCTCAATAGAAAGCAGCTTTATAACCAATATATTTAGGTTATTATTTTTTATTCAACCAGTCTTTGACCAATTCTGGACTCATTACTGATTCCATAAATGTATATGCTCCGGTTTTAGGTGACTTTACCATCTTGATGGCCTTTGTCAATCTCTTTGAACTTGTTTGTAAACTCGCTACCGTTTTCTTTGCCATGACCTATTATTTAATTTCTTTATGAACTGTCATTCTCTTCAAGATAGGATTGAACTTCTTAATTTCCATCCTATCTGGAGTGTTCTTTTTGTTTTTTGTGGTTATGTACCTAGAAGTACCTGGCATGCCAGATTCCTTATGCTCCGTACACTCCAAAATAACCTGAATTCTGTTACCTTTCTTTGCCATTATTATCTTAGTATTT
>CAXAVP010000146.1:0-10848 GCA_963972175.1 uncultured Arenibacter sp. | reverse complement strand
CGGTTCAACAGTTCCTACAACTACTATATATATCTATATAACTATCTATATATTAAGTAGTTGCGTAATTTTTTGCATTTTTTTTCTTGTAGGAACTTGTTGAACCAAAAAAAATAGGTTCCTACAAAAAAGGGGTGGTTCCAACAGGTTCCAACACTTAAATATCTAATAATCAATGTGTTGAACTGTTGAACCTTTTTTTTAGAAAAGATGTCCTAAACTAGCTGCGCACGCTTTTTTTTCTTTGTAATCTATAAAAAGTTAAGATTCTAGTAAATAATCTAAAGATCAATCCAATGGAGCATCCCCTTAAAATTTACAAAAGAGACCAAAAAACCGTTAAAAAAATCCCCAGATCCTACTTAAAAGAAGTGAAGACCAAAGGTGATCCGGAGAGTGTTGCCGCTGCTGTTAAATCCTTACAGGAAACTGGCTGTACATACTTTGAGGTTGTGGACCAAGGAAACCAGAAAAAGACCACTTATACAATGGGCATTTTCTGTAAAAATTACAAGGTAAAAACCTATAAAATCCAAGGATAATTCTTATTTTAATGGGTTAAAAAACAATTTATTATGCCTGGAACTGTAATTGTCAACGTGCCCCTAAAATCTTACCTAACCAAGTACCTACAGCAAAAATATGGGGATTTCCATTGCGTATCCCGCAGATCATGGTTGGGCAAGTACATTGTAGATATACTGGATAAACAGTACAGGCGTAAACCGGTGGGCCTTACCAAAGAATCTTACTACCAGCTAAACATACCGCCAAGCATTGTTAACCGGGAAGGGTTCTCCTTTTCATCTGCCAAGCAAAAAAGCTTGGAGGAAATGATAGAAAAGGTGCAATGATATGTACGGGTACATTGAGGTCTCTATGGGTGCGGACCTCAAATTTGTAAATGAGGAATACAACAGCATTAACAAGCAGAGCACCGTGCAGGCCATTAACCAGTTTCTAAAGTTTTATAATATTTCTGAGGACGAGCTGTCCCCAGATTCTATTTACAGGGACTTTTTCCGAAATAAAAAAAATGACAAAAACAGCGAGCATCACAACAAAAAGACCGCCAAGGCCATGTAGTAGAAGCCATCCCGCCTGTGACAGTTTCTGCAAATGTTTTTTTTGTCCTAAATTCAAAAATCTATGACTACCCTAGACACCATTAATAAAGAGCAACCAGGTGGTTGGCTGAATCTGCATGTTATGGGCTTGGATGAGATCATCTATTGCCCTGCCCACCTTACCAATGATAATGCCCATCTGGTGGAGATAGTAGGGTCCAATGATCTATTGGACGTATTACCGGTGGGAGAATCCATTACCGTGACCGAAACGCCCCAGAACACCACCTCAGGAGTCATTTATAACATACAGGCCTCGGTGGAATATGGCCAACAGTCCAAGGCGCTGGATTCTTTCTTGGAAAAGTACCTGGGCAAGAAGGTTGTGGTTATTGGGGTTAAACCTTCCGGATTGCAGAAAATGTACGGCAGCAAAAGATTTCCTTTAGAATTCTCCTACCAGTACAGCAATGGTAAAAAATTTGAGGACGGAAGCTACACTAGGGTGGATATATCAGCAAAAACCGCTCAAAAGCCCGTAGTTCTATGTGATTAAAGCTTTCCTTGTTTTATGTCCTATTTTAAAAATAGGGGTAGATATATGTTTGTAATGTGCAAAAGCATTACGAATGAGTATCAACAATTTACATTCTTTATTAAGAGGCCGCTGGTTTATTGAAGAGCAGTACGGCCAATCCCTTTTACCTTCATTATTGACTATTGTTAATGGTGCTCCTTTACCTGTCCAGGTAAAAAAGAAGCCGTCCGCTTTTGTTCATGGGACATCCCTTGGAACCGTATCTGCTAATGACTTTAACAGTACGGACAATTCTGAGGAGTACGTGGCCATAGTTCCTTTGAAAGATCCTATAACCAAGTACAGCCAAGAATGTGGCCCTAGGGGAACCAAGGCCAAACAGCGCACAATGGACCGCTTTAGACGGGATCCCAATTGTAAAGGTGTTGTCTTGGATATAGACAGTGGTGGTGGTCAAGTTTCGGGTACTCCGGAATTCCATGATTATATTAAATCTTATCCTAAACCTGTTGTTACCTACACGGACGGCCTAATGTGCTCCGCTGCCTATTATATAGGTAGTGCCGCCAATTACATAGTGGCCAATAAGAGGGCAGATGCTATTGGTAGCATTGGAACCATGATCCATTTTATAGATTTCACGGGAGCCTATGAAAAAATGGGAGCCAAGGTGATCACGGAGTATGCAACCAAATCTACCAAGAAGAATAGGGATTTTGAGGAGCTACTTGCTGGCAATCCTAAAGGGTATGTTAAAAATGTCCTGGACCCTATCACGGATAATTTCCATGCAGACATGAAGGCTGCTAGACCTTCTATTAAGGATGATACGCTGGAAGGGGGCACCTATAACGCAGATGATTCCCTTGCCAAAGGTTTAATAGATGAAATAGGGACCATGCAAACGGCCATTGATAAGGTTATTTCCTTGAGCAAAGAGCCCGCCAAAAAACAGGATCAATCACAATCACATAAATCTAGATCTACGATGAGCAAATTAAACGTGCCTTTAATAGAAGCTGCCATTGGCGCTCAATTTTCAGAAGGCGAAACCGAGAACGGCATAATCCTTACAGATGTCCAGGCTACTGCCTTGGAATCCGTTTTGTCCCAAAATGCCAATGATTTAAATGAGGCAAATACTGCTGCGGAGACTGCCACGGACACCATTAATGGTTTGGAAACTGCCGCCACGGCTACTACCAACGCAATACAGGCTGCTTTAGAAGCTGCCCAGGTAGAGGGTGCAGCGGAAATGAGCAATGAGGAAGGCATTAATGCCCTTTCTGCCTTGGTGGCCGAGTATGGCTCCAAAGATGGCGGTAAAACCACCCAAGTGCATAGCGATGGGGAGGAACAACAAGAAGAAACCAATCCTAACGTAGTTGGAGGTGTAGACATTTCCGCTGCCATGAACTATTAATTTCAAAAACCAATTTTAAAATGTCTATAGTTAAAACAGACCTAGTAACCCAATTTGGTGCTTACTACAACCCAGAAGGGCAGAACGAAAGCCGATTGTTATCTGCTGTTCGTCAAAAAACGGTTACTACCAACTATGCCAAGCCCATTGTGCATGATGGTGAAGTGTACAAGTTCTCCAATGTGGTATTGGGCGAAATTGTACAGCAATTCCAAAAGCAGTTCACTGCCAAGGGGGATATTGAGTTTAAGCCAAACTCCATTCCATTGCGCAACATCAAGATAGACCTTGGTCTTTATCCAGATGATGTTAAAGGATCCTGGTTAGGCTTCTTAGGTTCCTTGGATGAGCAGGAGCGCAAAAACTGGCCTATTGTAAGGTATATGTTGGAAAAAGAAGTAATTCCACAGCTGCATAGTGATATGGAGCTAAAAGCATACTTCAAAGGTAGCTATGTTGCCCCTACCCCTGGAACCCCTGGTACTGCTGCAGGAAGTTTGGACGGGATCAAAAAATTATTGGATGCCGGTGTATCGGATTCCTCTATGCAGTCCGTTACCTTGACCGCTGCCGTTACCAAGGCCAACGCCTTTGATATGGTAGAGGAGTTTGTGGACAATTTTGATCCATTATTGGAAGGCACCAAAATGCGCTTCTATTGTGACCCTAAGGTATTGCGCTGGTACCATCAGGATAAGAGAAATACCCACGGCACAGATGTAAATTACAACCCTGAAAAGCCTGTAGTAGATTTCTCTACCTGTGAGTTGGTAGGATTGCCATCCATGGCCGGTGAAAAGTATTTCTTTGCCACCCCAGAATCCAATCTTCTTTATGTTCGTCGTCAGAACGGCATGAAAAAGCCAAGGGTAGAGGAAAGCAAAAGGGAAGTATTCCTAATGACCGATTGGTGGGAAGGAATAGGCTTTGGATATAACGAGCTTGTATACGTGGCCACCTGGGTCTAATTTTTTAATCTAATAACCTTTACACAGGATGAACAAAGATCAATTATTGAAGCGTGCACAGGAACTTGATATTCAAGTTCCTGATGGCGCTACCAACCCACAGATAGAAGACCTTATTAAGATTGCAGAGCATTCTTTATTAAAGGCTGAAAATGCCCAGCTAGCCAAGGAAAATGAAGTTATTGAAAGCTTAAAGGCTGCCAATAAGGAATTGTCCAATGAGCTGTCCACGGCCAATGAACTTATTGAGGCCCAAGAAGCCAAGATCAACGCTTTGGGAGAAACTACGGCTGAACCTGATGGCGTGGAGTACAAAAAAGGTAAATCTATTTACAGTCTTACCAGTAAATTCATAAGGTTCAAGGGCATTAAGTATACTGCAGAAGAAGCCGTGGAAAATGAGGAGCTTATGACGGCCCTTATAAAGTCCAAACACCCTAACCTTAAAAAAAAGTAGACCATGGCCATTAAAGTAGAAACCATTGGTGCAAGTGCTGCGGAAGTTTCCGGAGCATTTTCGCACACCGAAATTTATGTAGGCCTTTTGGCAGATTTTGATACCTTAACAGAGCCTAAGCCCAAATATGGAGCAGATGCTGCAGCTACCTTGGCAGAATTGGTAGAGATCTCCACACCACACACCTTTAAGGTCGGGCTTGGATTTACCAAGGTAAAGGCCATACAGGAGTCCGTAATTTTGGAAACTGCCCAGATAGGCAACAAGCCCTCTCCGGTGCAGGAAAATAAACTTACTTTTCAAATGTTAGGCTCAGAAGCCGAGATCCTAGGTTTTAAGCGGTTTGTAAAAGGTGAGGACCTAATTGTATTGGCTGCAGAGTTCTCTTCTGGCAATGTCCGCCAGCTAGGTTCTGCTAAATATGCCGCGTCTATTCTGGAGAGCAGCTCCAAGATAGACGGAACCGTAGAAGGTGAGAACGCCACTACCTTTGTTGTCCAGGACAAACAAATGTATGATGCTCCTATCTATACCGGCACCATTACAGAAATGCCATCCGCATAGTATTCTTTTTTTTTTCATCTTTATTTTTTGTTTTTAAACCGCCCCTTCCGGGGCGGTTTTTTTGTGTCCTATTATTAATAATTGACAGTTGCCATATTTACCATATGAAACTTAAAATTCTATTCCTATTTGTTTTTGTGTTAGGCTTTAACATGAGTGCCGTGGCTGTTACCGGATCAGACCATGAGGACAAAACGAAAACCGAAATTTCTGCAGATGCAGATTTTACCACTCCAATTACAATTAATGACTTTGTGAGTGTCCGGGAAGACATCCCAGACCTAAAAAGCATTAAGGAGGTTACCTTGGACCATGCAGGATACAATATTGTACAAACAGCTTTTTTTGTAGGCATTAGGGCCAGTATTTTTTATAAATACCATTATACCAGGTATTGGTGCATTGTGGATAAAGTAAAACCGGGCAACAATTCCAATTTATATAAGTCTCCCCCTAATTTACATTTAAATCAAAATTTTTCCCTGAATAGTTGACACCCCTCAACTGTCTTACTTGTGCAAAACCACCTTTAACCGGGTGGTTTTTTTCGTCCTAATCTAATCTATTGACAATTGCCAAATTTGGCGCATGGAAATACAAAATTGGATCAATAGCGGATGCAACTACAATGAAGGCATTTCCCTATACGCTAAACTACCCGGGCACAGTAAAAATCTGGTTAGGTTGTTCCTTTTAAAGGACAATGCCAGGAATAGGGAAAAATTGAGGTACGAGCTGGAAAAGCATATAGAAACCAAACCCCCGGAATCCACTGCTCCGCCAAAAGCACCGGAAAAAGTTAACCTGCAGGTTAATTCTACCTCCAAGGCCAATGCCCATTTTTATAGGTTAAACCAATTACCTACTTCCTTGCACCCATTGGCCATTAAACAGCGTACGGACTTCCAAGAGGCTATCTCCCTAAAATTACAGCTCAATGAGCTGCACCCAGATGAAGAGGGGGTGGCCTTGGAAATCTGTTTACAAATAGAAGATCTGTTTGATGCCATTGAAACCGCCCAAAAGGTACTGGACCATTATGTAGACCATAAGGTGGTGCTTAATCTGTCTCCCAGAAATTACAAGGATTACAGCGGTGGGCAACTAGCGGATGCAAGGAGAAACAAAAGGACCTCCGTAACCAAGTATAAAAAAAGAGTACAGGCCCTGCAGGAGAAATCATTACAAAATTTGTCCAAAAATGACCAAAACAAAACCGAGATACAGCTGCAAAAAGCCAAGGGCAACCTATTAAAGCATGAAATGGAGCTGCAACAATTAACTGAATTGATAAATAAAAAATGACCAAAATACTACCCCCATTAGAGTGGCATACGGAACAGCGAACAGTAAAGGATCTGGTTCCATACAATTACAATCCACGGAAGATTACACCGGAGCGGCTACAAAAACTTAAAAAAAGCCTAGAAAAGTACAACCTAGCGGAAATACCTGTCATAAATACCGAGAATATTATTGTTGCCGGGCATCAGCGTATTAAGGTACTTATGGAGCTAGGTAGGGGAAATGAACTTATAGATGTTAGGGTCCCCAATAGGGCCATGAGCGAGCAAGAATTTAAGGAGTACAATGTTGTCTCCAATGTTTCTGTAGGGTATTGGGATGCGGATATACTGGAGGAATGCTTTGCAGATATTGATTTGTTGGATCTGGGATTGGACGTAAATAATATAGAGCTGCCTGAAGATGTTGTACCTAAAGAGCTAAAAAAGGAAGAAGAGCATGATTTTGACCCAACGCCCGCTAAAACACCAATTACTGTTTTTGGAGATGTTTATGAACTTATAAGTAAGGATAAAGGTTTGGTTCACAGAGTGATTTGTGGTGATAGTACAAAAGCTGAAGACTACAAAACGCTATTAAACGGGGAATTGTTTGATTTGGTTGTTACTGATCCGCCTTATAACGTAAATTACCTAGGAGGAACCAAGGAAAAGCTAAGCATCCAGAACGACAAAATGAGCAATGATGACTTTTATACTTTTCTGTACATGTTCTACCAGGAAACATTTCTAAATTCTAAACCTGGTACGCCAATTTATGTGTTCCATGCGGATAGTGAAGGTGCCAATTTTAGAAATGCCTTAAAGGACTCAGGGTACAAGATGTCCCAATGCTTAATATGGTTAAAAAACAGCCTTGTGATGGGTAGACAAGATTATCATTGGAAACATGAGCCTATTTTATATGGATGGAAAGAAGGAGTTGCTCACCCTTGGTACAGTGACCGAAAGCAAACCACGGTTCTGGAGTTCGACCGGCCCTTAAGGAATGAAGAGCACCCCACCATGAAGCCATTGGATATTATCATGTACCTCTTAAAGAATAGCTCAAAACAAAAAGATATTGTGGGCGATCTTTTCCTTGGCTCCGGTTCTACATTGATTTCCTGTGAACAAACATGGAGAAATTGCTATGGGATGGAATTGGACCCTATTTATGCTGATGTAGATATTAGGAGATGGTTAAGCTACATGGTAGACAATGATCTTACTATTGAAATAAAAAAGAACGGTAAGGCTTTAGTGGATACTGAATGGCAAGTGTATTTAGATAAATAGTATATTTGAAGCGTCGAATCACTCAAACTATCACTAATGAACACTATTTATATAAATATAGGCAGGTGTCGGTGTACAGTAATGTCCCGGGGTTTAATCCTGCCTATTTGGTTTGAGTGAGCCTGACATCGCCTGCCTTAATTCATTGGGTCATGATAGATAAAACACTAGAAATTAAAGCCTTTTTAAAGGGGCATTATTGCCCTGGTTCTTTGGAGGACACTAAACCTGAACTTCAATTGAATACCTCTGGTGTTTTACAGTTGCTTTTTCAAATTTTCCCTATTGACTGTGTTGATGATTATGACCTACACAATTTACTTGTTCAATTAGGCTATACGCCACGAAAAAAAGGCAGTATAGAGTTTGTCTGGTGTTTAAAGGAAATCCATTAAATTTAAATATGAATTATCTACAGGAAGCTACGGAGTTGACACCACAGCAATTAAATAAAATATCAAAGTCCAATCGCCATATTCGTTTCAAAAATGGGTCTAGTTTAATATTTCACAGCTTGGAAAGTGAAACTGCCGGGAGGGGATTAAATGTTAATATATTTGATGAATAATACACAAGAAGATTGTACAATATAATTAAAACCACCTTTAACCGGGTGGTTTTTTTTCGTCCTATTATAGCCTAGTGACAATTGCCATGTTTGCATTATGGCAATAAAACATTTACCAGCAATAAAAACGGGTGATTCTTCCTTTGATAAGATTTATGCTTATTACAAAGATGCTACCAAATACCCCCTCACAGAAAAGCAAACGGAGCTAAAGAACCGTTGGCTGGCTGCATTTGCTTTACGGCAAAATTGGCATTCCAGGGAACAGGCCGCCAATGTCCTTATGGAGAAATATGATATTAGCAGGGCGCAAGCATACCGGGACCTAAAGAATGCAGAGCGTTTATTTGGGAACGTCATGAAAGCTGACAGAGATGGCTCCTTGGCCATTCTATTGGAATACTCACATAAATATTTGCTTATGGCTGTCAAGGCTAAGGATTTAAAGGCTATTGGTAAGGCCTTGGATCTTATGGGCAAATATGCTGAAGTTGATAAGGAAAACACAATCAACTTCAATCCTGAAAAATTGGAAAACAAGCCAATAAAGATGTCGGTCCCCAAGGAAGTGTCCAATGCCATCCTAAAATCATTGACCGGTGGAACGGTAGACTTCAACAATTTAGAGGTGGAAGATGTGGAACATGAAGAGATAGAGGATGAAGGGGAAGATTAGCAGATTTAAAGAAGTAGTGTTGAATGCTGCCCAGTTGGCGGCAGTTTTGGCGGTCACAGTTTTAAAGAAAACTAAAATATATCTGGAATGGGGAAGGGGAACCGGTAAGTCCTTTATTCTGGCCTTCTTTATGAAGGAAATGGTAAAACAAATGCCTGGTGCCTCCTTTGCCCTGGTA
The DNA here is from genome assembly GCA_963972175.1 of uncultured Arenibacter sp. Classification (GTDB taxonomy): domain Bacteria; phylum Bacteroidota; class Bacteroidia; order Flavobacteriales; family Flavobacteriaceae; genus Arenibacter. The sequence continues at coordinate 1,827 of CAXAVP010000146.1, read as the reverse complement.
GGATCTACCTATCAACAAATTTTATCGCGAACCCTGCCCTCTACCAAAAAAGGTCTGGCAATACTTGGCATATATGAGGGCTATGATTATGTAGTTGGGAAAAATGGCGCACGTTTTGGTTTTGCGGAGCCAATTTATCCCCCGGACAAATGGGATAACATAATACATTTTAGCAATGGCGCTATATTTCAATTGGTTTCTTTGGACAACCCCAATAGTGGCCGTGGCCTTAACTCCTTTGGTATTTTAGGAGATGAAGCCGCTTTGTTTGATTCGGAGAAACTGTTTAACAACGTAAAGACTACCAATAGGGCCAAGGAAGCCCGTTTTGAAAAGGCTACTCTTCTTGGGGCTGAAATATATGCCTCTTCTACTCCACTCACCAAAAAAGGCCGTTGGTTCACGGATATGGAGGCCGTTGCCAAAAAACGTCCAGAAAAATATGCTTTTATAAAGGCATCTGCCCTGATAAATAAGTTAAACCTGAGGGCAGAGTGGTTTGATGAGATGCGCGATGAATCACCATCAGAACTAATATATAATGCGGAAATCCTAAACATTAGACCTAAGGAAATCCTTAATGGGTTCTATCCCCAGCTCAATGCTGAAAAACACTACTACACGGACTATGACAATGAGTACCTGGAGAGTATTACGGGCAACTACACCCCTGCATCATTTAACTGTAGGCAGGACAATGATATAGATAAAGGTCGCCCTCTTATCCTGTCCATAGATTGGGGCGTGTTCCTTTCTGCAGTAATAAGTCAGCAATTGCCCAATAGATACCGGGTACTGAAATCCATGTGGGCCAAGCAGCCACAGGATGAAGAAGACCTGGTTAATGACTTTGACGAATACTACAGCAGCCTACCATCCAAAAAGGTACATCTTTATTATGGCCATGATGGCAATGCCAAGGTGGTCAAGGGGACCAATGTCACCTATGGTGATAGGTTGGTTAAGCTATTGGAGTCCAAAGGTTGGACGGTGTATGATAAGAGCAAGCGCAAGCCAGTGGCCCCGCACAATGATAAGTATATGCTTATCAATATGATGCTAAAGGGGTCAAGTTCTCGTTATCCTGGTATTGAAATAAACGAGCAAAACAATCCAGATCTAATCATAGGATTGGAACGAGCTGAAGCTACTGAAGGACCCAACGGAATCCAGAAGGTGAAGAAGGACGAGCGTAATGCATCTATGAAACAAGAGCACACCACCCACCTGCCCGATGCCTTTGACATTCCAATTTATTCTTTATATAAAGACCTACTGAAGCCAGAGCGGGAACATTGGGACCTTCCCATTACAGTTTAAAAATTCAAAAACAAAAATTCATATTTCCTTAAAAGAGTCAATGGCAATTGTCATTCTACTTAGGGGCCGTCGTACCGCCCTGTTGAAAAAGATATTTTAAAAGGATTTTTTAATATTTAAAATATTGACTACCAGTTGGTTGTAATTTTAAAAATGAGATTTTATTTATAAAAACAGCCAAAAAGAAGAAAAATAAGGGTGTTTATTCCAAAATAATGATGCAAAACAGCTAAAACACAGGGGTTTTGATATTGCTCAAATCCTAATTTTTATGTCCTATTTTAAAAATTCAAGCTGGCCGAATTTAGCAGTATGAAAGATCACATTTCTTTAAAGGAGGCTATTGAAATAATAGACCGTAAGGACAAGGCAGGAAATGCTGTTCCTTTTGATATTACCTTCAGGTCCCTGCAGAGAAATTCCAAGACAGGGGGCAAATTATACTCATACGAGAAAGCAAAAAAACGGAGGTCAAAACTTATACAAAACCAAGAAGCCTATTTATTA
>CAXAVP010000145.1:0-10908 GCA_963972175.1 uncultured Arenibacter sp. | reverse complement strand
AAGAAATTGGCGAAAAACACGATTGGCAATTACATCGTAGAAAATACCATGCGGATGATCACACGGTAGGACAGCTATATGTAGAATTATATCGCAAGTATAACGACCCTGATATGATTGAACCTACCAAAGAGCAATTTAATTATATCATGTACCATCCTGCCCAAACTTCCCTGCAATGGAGGACTCCGTATCACCAAAGCCGTTGGAATTGGTGTGATGCCCTTTTTATGTCGCCTCCTGTTTGGGCAAAATTGTACAACATTACAGGGGAAAAGAAATATCTGGATTTTATGATGGACGAATTTAAGGCTACCACCGATTTCTTGTTCGACAAAAAGGAAAACCTGTACTATAGGGACGAAAGTTATATGGGCAAATTGGACAACGGATCAAAGATATTTTGGTCTCGTGGCAACGGATGGGTATTTGCCGGGCTGGTTAACGTAATGAACGAACTTGATCCCAACAGCAAAGAGTATAAATACTTCTTGAAAATATACAAAAAAATGGCCACCAAACTTCTTAAGATCCAAACTCCCGAAGGACATTGGGCCATGAGCCTATTAGGTCAGGACTACTACCCTACTCCAGAGACCAGTGGCACCTCGTTCTATATTTATGGGTTGGCATGGGGCATCAACCAAGGAATATTGGACAAGGACACCTATGCTCCAGCTGTCAAAAAAGGATGGAACGCCTTGGTAAGCCATGTTACGGATGAGGGTATGCTGGGTTATGTACAACCCATTGGGGCGGCGCCGGGCAAGGCATGGCCCGACAAGACAGAAGTTTATGGTACCGGGGCGTTTTTAAGTGCTGGCTCAGAAGTCTATAAACTGTACGGAGGTAAATAGGAAAATATTTTTCTGCCGATGGCAGAAACTGCTTTTAGAAAGAAGCTATGTTCACCCTTAATGAAGTGTATTCACTAAAATTTATAGCAAATAAAAAAACGTTCTAAAATTTTGTATCCTTTTGGACTTTATTCAGTCTCCTTATTGAATCTAAAATTTAATAGACATGAATAATTGTAAATGCACAAACTGTGAATGCACAAAATGCAATTGTGTAAACTGCTTGGAAAAGGACTGCACTTGTACAAAATGTGAATGTACCAAGTGCGATTGTTGCTAAAAAGGTTGGTCTGTAAGGGCCAACCTTTTATATTAGTGTACTATGGAAATGGGAACTACGGAGATTTGGAAACAATTTAACGGGGAGATATATTTTTTTATTCTTAAAAAAGTGAAGGATGCCGATGCCTCTATGGACATACTACAAAATTCCTTCCTAAAGATCCATCAAAATCTAAAAACCGTTAAAGACCCTGGGAAGGTCAAGGCTTGGATATTTCAAATTGTTAGGAATGAAATAGCCAATTATTATAACACAAAGTCAAAAACTCCCTACCCCAAGGAAACCCTTTATCCTGTTTCGCAAGAGAACTATCAAGATTTCTGTTGCTTTGATCAGTTTATAGACAATTTGCCGGGTACCTACCATGAGGTAATTAAATTAGTCTATCTTAAAGGAAAAACACAGTCCGAAGTTGCTGAAATAGTAGGTATAAGCTTGGCCAACGTAAAAGCCAGAATTAGAAGGGCCAAATTGATCCTGATACATAATTTTAATGAGTGCTGCAGGTTCTCCATAAACAAAGAAGGTAAACTTGTAGGGGAATCCGACTGTCCTCGCTGTCATGAAAACAAATCCTTCCCTAAATCACTTTAAAAATAAAAGTGTTTACCAGTTTCAGGGATTTGCTATCTTAGAGGGAAGGATATTGGAATTTCTCATATCCTAGGTCTAAGGTTCGCCCAGCACACCATGAAAATAACAGAGCTAAAAATTTATTCGCCCAGCATTGGGCAACAGCAAGAATTTTATTCCGAAGTTTTGGGATTAAAGATGCTTGATCGTTCTGTTCACATGGTTTCCTTTCAAATTGGGAATTCCATTCTGCGATTGGAATACAAGAAAGATGCCACTCCCTATCATTTTGCAATCAATATTCCCGCCAACAAAGATCAGGATGCACTTCTTTGGTTAAAATCGAAAGTTGAAATATTAAAGGATGGCACCGATGAGATCATAGATTTCAAAGCTTGGAACGCCAAGGCCATATACTTCTATGACCAAGACAAAAACATAGTGGAGCTCATTGCCCGCAAAAACCTTAAAAACCATTCGGACCAATATTTTGGTGCCGACCAATTCTTGGAAATTTCTGAAATTGGTGTGGCAACGAACGATATTGAGAGTGAGTACAAGACGTTGCGAGAGGTCATGGATATTGGGGTTTACGATGGTGGATTTGGGAACTTTTGTGCCATTGGTGATGAATACGGCTTGTTTATCTGCATCAACAAAAACAGGAAAAAATGGTACCCTACACAGGATAAGGCTTATGGTTCAGATTTTGAAGTAAATGTAATGCAGGAAGGAAAATCATATAAAGTGAACTATAGGGACGGAGCAATAAAAGTGTGGCACTCCAACCAAGGAATGGGAACCATTTAGCTGGTCCCAAATTCACTTTAAAATAGTATTCCTGGACGAAACACCCCAAATTACACCTTTTATATGTCACTAAAAATGAGTATATTAGAGTACAACAACTTTTAAATACTCTATTATGGCCACAATAAAATCATTAAACAAATGGGCCAACGCTCATACTTATTATCCCTTGGACCTGTTAAGGGTTGCTTTGGGAGTTTTTCTATTTATGAAGGGAGTGGACTTTATGTCCAACCATCAACAAATGGCAGAAATCATCAAACCTTTTCAAAGCATGCCCGGAGGTATGTTGATCATTCATTATGTAGCACCGGCACATTTTGTAGGTGGATTTTTAATTGTAATCGGCTTATTGACACGATGGGCCGTGATAGCACAGTTACCTATACTTATTGGTGCCGTATTGGTAAATTTTATTGGAGAAATGAATACCTCTAACCTATTATTGGCTTTTGCCACCCTATTGGTATGTATTTTCTTTATGTTTTATGGTTCTGGTAAACACTCCGCTGACTATTATTTAAAAATGCAGAAATAAGGCATTTAACCCATATTTAGCCTATATTTAAAACCATAATTATTAATGGTTTAGCATAACTATGTCCAACTCCTCTTGCACCTCCACCCACAGAAAGTACAAAATATTTCTTGCTTTTCTTATCCCTTTTGTTTTCATCTTTTTCTCGTGTGGTGAAAACAAAAATTCCACCCCAAAAGGCAAATCGGTACAGGAAGTAGCCCCTGTCTCATTCACTGCCATTGGTGACGTTCCTTATAATGAGGAACAGCGGGATAATTTAATAAAAATGATTTCCAAACATAATGCCATCAAGGCTTCCCAATTTGTTGTCCATCTTGGTGATATTAAACCGGGAGCCGGCGCTTGTGACGAAACTGTATACCAAGACGTACATGGAATTTTAAGAGAGTTTAAAGTCCCTACTTTTATTGTATTGGGAGACAATGAATACAACGACTGTGAAGACCCGGACCAAGGTTTGGTTTATTGGACTAAATATTTTCTACATTTTAATGAAAATTGGACTTTTGAACCCGTTGTATCTTACCAAGTAGAACGTACAGAAAATTTTAGTTGGATAAAGAACAATGTCTTGTTTATTGGTACCAACCTTGTTGGAAGCCAGGTCCATGACTCCATAGAATGGCAAAACAGGTTGACCCAAAATGGACAGTGGGTAAAAAAACTCTTGGAAGAACAAAAGAATAATGTTGATGCCATGGTCCTCTTTGGCCATGCCAATATGGTAGAAGCTGGAGCCGAGAAGTTTAAGTCCTTTACCGATTTGTTCGTATCTGCTGCCCATTCCTTTGAAAAACCTGTACTGATGGTCCAGGGCGATGGTCATTTCTGGATTAAGGATAAACCATGGGGCCCACAAAACATTACACGACTGCAAATAGATGGGCGTGATACTGCAGTTAAAATAACGGTCAATACGAAGCTTGAATATCCCTTCTTATTCGATAGGGAATTTTTAAATTGAAGTCTCTATAACAGCATCATCCCTAACTATGATGGTAGTGGTTAGGTGGAACCACATACCTATCAAACTTAGGGATGAGCATATTATTCATCAACGGACCTCTATTACACATAGTGCCCATTAAAGACATGTTTAGGATGATTAAATTTCTTCGGTCAACCAGGCTTTCATCATCCAAACAGTTTTTTCCTGTTCGGTAATAAACTCGCTCATCATGGCATTTGTCCCTTCATCGGAGGCTTCATCGGAAGCATCCAAAATAGCCCTCTCAATCACCAACAACTCTGTTAAAGAATCAACGATCAACCTAATGGCTTCTTCGTCTTTGGTAATATTCTTACCTACCGGCACTTTGGCATTCTTACTATAGTCCTCAAAGGTGTGTAGGGGCACTCCGCCTAAGGTCAGGATACGTTCAGCTATTTCATCAACTTTGGTATTGGCATCCGTATATAATTCTTCAAATTTTACATGAAGATCAAAAAATCGTTTCCCTTTAATATTCCAATGAATACCACGAAGATTTTGGTAATAGGTCTGAAAATTGGCCAACAATTTATTTAAATCATTGCTCAAGGATTTTGACTTGGCCACATCTAGGCCTATACTGTTAAGTTGCATAATTATATTCTTTTTTAATTATTTATTACCCTAAAATTAAAATAATTGCAAGGCTTTTTGAAAGCCTGGCTATTGATAGTTTTTATAACCGAATAACATAATAAAATAATAAAATGTTGGTAGTTTTTAATTGGAACAATTCTTGATATGACATTAATAATTTTAAGAAAAAACACCCATAAGTGGACGCTGTTTTTTAAAAATAATAAAGAATTTATTAAAAAATTATGAAAATAATAACATATTATCTTACAAATAATTAAGGGACTAAACTAAATTTAACCTAATTCTATACCATTAACTAAACCACCTATCATGAGTAAAAAGAAGCTACTGCTCTTGGGTATACCTGTTGTACTTATTCTTCTTGGATATACCTTGTTCGGAAATAATTCCGATGAAGATGTGGCCATTACCACTAAGGTAGTGAAAGGCCAATTCACCAGTGAGGTAATCATCTCCGGAGAAGCCCAATCCACCAGTTTAAAAAAAATTAACGGTCCCAATGACATACGCAAGTTTAAGCTACGGGACGTAAAAATCCAGGATTTAATACCAGAAGGATCCGTGGTAAAGAAAGGGGACTATGTAGGTAGATTGGACCCTTCAGAAGTAAATGAACAAATCATTGATGCGCAATTAAATTTAGAAACAGCACAATCCAAATACACCCAAGAACAACTGGATACCACCCTGACCTTGAAACAGGAGAGGACTGCTATCAAAGATTTGCTTTTCGACATTGAGGAGAATAAACTTGAGCTAAAACAATCAATTTATGAGCCGCCGGCCACCATAAAGAAATTGGAAATTAATATTGAGCGTTTGGAGCGCGACTTAAAGGAGAAAAAGGAGGATTACCAGATTAAGGAACAGAAAGCCATGGCTAAAATGGTTGAGGTAGGCACGGAAGTCTCCAAAATAAGAAAAACACTGGAAGAACTTCAGAATCTACAGAAATCCTTCACTATTCATTCCGATGCCAATGGTATGGTAACCTACGCCAAAAACTGGGACGGTTCCAAAAGGAAAGTCGGTTCTTCTATAAGTATGTGGGATCCGGCCATTGCTACCCTACCCGATCTTAATAAAATGGAATCCAAGACCTATGCCAATGAAGTTGACATTAGAAAAATAAAAAAAGACCTTCCCGTAATTATTGGCTTTGATGCCTTTCCAGACATAACCCTAAAAGGTACGGTAACCAATGTGGCCAATGTGGGGGAAGTAAAGCGAGGCTCGGATATTAAACTTTTTCAGGTCCTGGTAAACATGGACGAAAACAATCCCAACGTTAGACCTGGAATGACCACCTCCAATAGGATTATCATACACCAGGAAGAGAATGTCCTGATGGTACCCCTAGAGGCTATTTTTTCACAAGATTCCATTAGCTATGTTTACGCAAAATCCGGACTATCCATTTCTAAAAAAGAAGTGGAAATGGGCGATTCCAATGTAGACGTGGTTATCATTAAACACGGGGTAGATGAAAATGAAGTGGTGTATCTGAGCAAGCCGGAAGGGCTGGAGGAAAAAAGCATAATTTCCTTAAAATAAGCCCATGATAGACAAAATACTCTTAGAAAAGATTATATCCAATATCCAAGAGGCCATACGGGTGGTAATAATCAACAAGGTCAGGACCTTTTTAACGGCATTGGGAATAATATTTGGTGTAGCGGCTGTTATCACCATGCTATCTATTGGAAACGGTGCCGAGAAAGAGATTCTCTCCCAACTGGAATTGGTAGGGGTAAACAACATTGTGGTAACCCCTATACCTGATGAAGAGAATGAAAATGGCGGCGAGGAGGAAGAAGGGGTTCAAGAGACCACAAGGTTTTCCAAAGGCCTGGATCTATTGGATGTGACTAGCATTGCACAAAATATTCCCACGGTAAGGGCTATTAGCCCGGAAATAATTCTGGAAACCTATGTCATAAAAAAGGGCAGACAAAACTCGGTAAAACTTATTGGTGTCACCAATTCTTTTTTTAAGACATCCAACATTCATATTGGCAAAGGCAGTCTCTTTTCCCATGAACACGCCAAAAACGCTGCTGCCGTCTGTATTATAGGTGAAAAGGTAGAAAAGAAATTATTCCCTGGCGAGAGTGCCGTAGGGAAACAGATCAAGGTAAAGGATGTATGGTTAAAGGTAATAGGTATTATAGAAGAAAAACTTATTTCTGATAAGGCCCAGGAAAATTTAGGCATTAGGGATTTAAATCAGGATATCTACATCCCGGTAAAAACCTTTCTAACACGGTATAAGGATAGAAAAATTATTTCAGACGTGCCGATCGATTATAGCGGAGGTGGTGTGATCATCGTAAGTGGTGCCAATAACGGACCAAAAAAAAGGATTCCTAGGGGCAACTACCATCAATTGGACCGCCTAACCGTTCAGGTCAACAATTCCAATGAGCTAAAGGCTACGGCCGAAGTGCTAAGCAAACTCCTTAAACGGAAACACAATGACGTCCTGGATTTTGAAATTACCATCCCCATACATTTGTTAAAACAACAACAAAAGACCAAACAAATTTTTAATATAGTGCTTAGTGTCATAGCCGGGATATCACTTTTGATAGGGGGTATAGGTATTATGAACATCATGCTGGCATCGGTTTTGGAGCGTACCAAAGAGATAGGGATCATGCGGGCTATAGGAGCTACCAAACAAGATGTGATTCTCCAATTTTTATCAGAATCAGTCCTTATTAGTCTGGCAGGAGGAATAATTGGAATTATACTGGGTATCATAGCGTCCTATGCCCTGGAGTTCACCACAGGGATAGAGACTATACTGTCATTAAATTCAATTGTACTGTCCTTTTTTGTGGCAACCTTAATAGGGCTGCTATTTGGAGTATTGCCAGCTAAATCGGCTGCTAACAAAAATCCCATTGAGGCCATTAGACGCGAATAGAAAATAATTAAATAACGTATTTGTATTTCCCCCGCTATACCAATTAAAATAGTAGAGAATGAAAAAATGCATTTTGCTCATATTTCTTAGTGCCCCACTCCTCATTTTGGGTCAATCCAAAAAACTAAAACTATCAGAAGCCATAAAAATGGCTAAAAAAAATTCTCCGGAATACAAAGCTGTACTTAACCTATCGCAGGGAAGCTATTGGAGATACAGGACCTACGTGGCCGAGTTTCTTCCTCAGTTTAGGTTAACGGCCACCTTGCCCAATTATTCAAATTCCATCACGAGAATAACCAATGATGAAGGTCAGGACATTTTTGTAAACCAAAATCAATCCAGAATAGATGGCCAACTATCGGTTGATCAGCGAGTACCTTTTACAGGGGGGATACTTTCCATTAATTCGGAGATTCAAAGAATTGATCGCTATGGGGATGTGGAATCCAGCAATTATTCCCTAACCCCTCTATCCCTAAACTACTATCAAAATTCCTTGTTTTTTAACCCCTATAAATGGGACAAAAAGATTGAACCCTTGAAATACGAGGAGTCCAAGCGGGAATACATAGAAAGAATGGAAGAAATATCCCTTAGTAGTTGCCGACTCTATTTTGGGCTTTTAACGGCGCAAATGCGGTTGAAAAATGCGGTAAACAACCTATCTACTCAAGATACACTATTACAAATTGCCAAGGGAAGGTTTGAAATAGGAAAAATTGCAGAAAATGAATTACTGCAGATGGAACTGGGGCATTTAAATTCCCAAAACCAAGTAACTACCAATACCATCCTGCTGAAAAAAACTTCACAAGACCTAGCCCGTTATCTGGAATTGCCAACCGAGGACATTCAATTGGAAATTCCCGAAAAACTAGTGGAATTTGAAGTAAACCTGGAAACGGCATTGGAGGAGGCTGCCACCAATAGAAAATCAGTAATAGAATTCAGGCGAAGGCGTCTTGAAGCAGAAAAGAATCTGGCTCAGATAAAAGGCAGCAACAGATTGGAAATTAACGTAAGTGCCAATTTTGGTCTAAACAAACGAGCAGAAGATTATGAATCCCTTTTTCAAGATTATGATAGACAGCAAAATGTTTCTGTTAGACTGGGTATTCCTATATTTGACTGGGGGGTCTCCAAATCCAAACGAAAAATGGGCGAGGCCGATCTAGGGCTGGTAGAAACCAATATAGAACAGGAACAACAGGCATTTGAACAGGAAATCTTCCTGCACATTCTTAATTGGTCCAGTAAGCGCGATTTCCTTGCTACTTCAGAAAAGGCAAAAGAGATAGCCGTAAAGCGATATGAGATTACCAAAGAACGCTATATTCTGGGCAAAATAACGATAACCGATTTAAATCTGGCCCAACAAGAAAAAGACAAGGCAGAAATTGAATATTTAAACAGCTTGGAAGATTTTTGGATAGATTATTATACGCTGCGAAAATTAACCCTCTATGATTTTATAAATGACGAAAAAATTGAAGCCGAAAACCTTATATTTGACTAAGATCCTAATAGCTAAGGATTTCCATAAAACTTTAATTCCGCACTTTTAAAATTTTGGACGGTTTTAATAAGTATGGCCAATAGAAAGCTGTTTTTGTTCTTAGTTTTTATAATTTTATCGCCTTAAAGGATACCTCATGACCATTACACAATTGCAATATGTGCTCGCCGTAGCAGAATACCAAAATTTCACCTTGGCGGCCGAAAAAAGTTTTGTTACCCAACCTACCTTAAGTATGCAGGTACAAAAATTGGAGGATGAATTGGACATATTGATATTTGATAGAAGTAAAAAGCCTATCAGTATAACCGAAGTAGGTTCCAAGATAGTATCCCAGGCCAAAAATATTGTTAATGAGGCCAACAGAATAAAAGATATTGTTGACCAGGAGAAGGGTTTTATTGGAGGGGAATATACCTTGGGCATTATACCCACCATAATGCCTACACTATTGCCCATGTTCCTAAGGACCTTTATAAAAAGATATCCCAAGGTAAACCTGATCATCAAGGAACAGAATACTGAAAATCTTATCCGTAACCTACAGGACGGCCATATAGACGCTGCTATTGCTGCTACCCCCTTGGAAATTGAATTTATAAAAGAACGTCCACTGTACTACGAACCTTTTGTTGGATATGTACCGCAGAACCACAGATTGGGACAATTATCAGAATTGACACCCGCAGATATGGACATCACCGATGTGTTGCTCCTAAGGGACGGTCATTGTTTTAGGGACGGGGTCATAAATTTATGCAATGCTTCAAAAGAGTATTCAGAAGAACATTTTCAATTGCAGAGTGGTAGTTTTGAAACACTGATCAACCTATCCAATGAGGGCTTGGGCATGACCCTTCTTCCTTTCTTGAATACATTGGAATTGGATGAAAAGAAGAAACAGAACTTAAAGTTTTTTAAGAAACCTTCCCCAGCCAGGGAGGTAAGCCTTATACACCATAAGAGCGAGCTTAAAATCCAAATTACAGAAGCTCTTCACGATGTAATAGCAGGGGTAGTTAGAGGGGCTATAGCCTTTCAGGATGTAAAGATTATTAGTCCTCTAAATAAGTAAAAGTTATTCCAATTTTCGGTATCTATAGGAGCATTCCTCAATGCACCCTACATTTGCAAGGATGAGTCGGTCGTCGGAAAAAGTCATACGAAAATTAGCTTCCATGGAATTTCCGTTACAGACATACCTCAAAGATAGGATACCTTCACTGGTACTGTATATACCATTAACGATTCCTCCGCATGCTTTTGCCGTATCTGAATAGGACCCGTTGCTCCTAAATTCAATGATAGTACCATTGTTTACCAAGGTCCAGTCCTCAACGATACCCCCTGGGCTTATCTTGGTTGCTTCCAACTGCCATTTTCCATGAAGGTTATTGTAAACGGCCGGTAAGGTTTCATCATCCTTTCCACAGCCAAAGAAGAAAAAGACAAGCGCGTAGGTTAAATATTTCATTAATTGTAGTAATTGGTATACCTCTATATACGATTCAAATTAGCAAATTGGTTGCTTTTTAGGTATCACAATTATCAAAAACATAGTTCCTACCCCAATAAAAAACGCATAAACATATAAAAAGCCACCTTTCTAGGGGCGGCTTATCTATAATTATGCTTTAAGGTAAAGTAAACTTTGTTTTAATTCTGGTTTGTCAAAAATAAACTGTTGTAACCAGAGTTTTAATTCTTCTATTTCGAATGGTAATAGTCTTGTTACTGCTTTTTCTAGTTCCTTGCAAAATAACTTTGTATCAAAACTAACCTTTTGCAGTACGGTTTTGGTGTAC
>CAXAVP010000144.1:0-10929 GCA_963972175.1 uncultured Arenibacter sp. | reverse complement strand
GAATTCAGGACTTTTGGCAACACCTATCTATCCTATGAGCCCATCGAAAACTTGGTAATGAAGACTTCTTTGGGGTATTTGTATGAAACAAAGAGCACAGACCAATATGCCCCCATGCTTACGGGTGCCTATAGGGAATTGATCAGTGAGAGGAATACCAATCAAGGGTCCGAGAGCAAGAGTGATCTAGGTGATATTCTTGTGGAAAACACCATCAATTATGATTTGGGGATAGATAAACATTCCTTTAATGCCCTGTTGGGACAAAGTTTTCAGAAAAGTTCTTATACGGCCCTTACCGCTAATGGATTTGATTTCCCTAACGATATCATCCAGAACATAGCTGGTTCCACCAGTCAGACAGCAGGTGTATCTAGGAGCAGGTGGACGCAACTTTCATATTTCAGTCGTTTGATGTATAGCTACGCTGATACTTACTTCCTTTCGGGCTCAGTACGTACCGATGGTTCTTCCAGGTTGGGGAGGGACAAAAGATTTGGGACTTTTGGTTCTTTTTCCGCAGGATGGTTGTTGAGCAATGAGTCCTTCTTTCCTAAGAATGATGTTCTTACCCATGTTAAGCTACGCTATAGTTGGGGACAAACAGGGAATAATCAGATAGGGAACTATGCCCAATACGCCTCCATTGGAAGAGGGGCAGACTATCCTTACGATGGAACTTTATTTCCTGGTGCAGCCCCTTCCAGTGCTCCTTCCTATGCCCTAGGTTGGGAAACCAATACCTCCAATAACTTTGGGCTGGACATGAGCTTCTTTAACAAGGTGAGATTAGGAGTGGACCATTACATCGCAAATATCACTGATCTGTTGTTGAACAGGCCAGTGCCAAAACATACGGGTTTTGACAATTCGCTTCAAAATATAGGGGAGATGCAAAACAAGGGATGGGAATTTGAGCTTAATGCGTCCAAATTTAACCTAGGCGATTTCAGCCTTGGTCTCAATGCCAATTTAACGACAAACAATAATAAAATTTTATCCTTGGGAGGGGCAGACGAAATGTATGAGGGAGGTAGTCAGAGGTTCGTTACCCGTGTAGGAGAGTCCCTTGCCAATCTATATGGCTACAAGATAGTGGGCATGCTTAAATCCGAGGAGGAAGTTGAAGCTTATACAAGTAGAAAGAGCACAACCTTTACGGCAGAGGTTGGCGATTATATATTCCAGGACACGGATGGCAATGATATTATTGATGCTGATGATAGAGTTCTTTTGGGTGACTACAACGCAGAAGTTACTTATGGTTTTGGATTTGACCTTGCATATAAGGGGTTTGATTTTAATATGAATTTTAATGGAACAATGGGACGCGTTGCTATAGACGAAATGACGACCCTTTATTTGGAATACGGGGAGGCATTCACCAATACTAATTACTATTATTTTAATAACTATTGGGACCCAATTCGTAACCCAGATGGATTTTTGGCGGCGCCAGATTCATATGGTAATACAGCTACAAGGGCGGCAAGTAGAAACCCTACCAATTATAATGTGATGGATGCAGATTATTTAAGGATTAGAAGTTTACAGTTTGGGTATAACCTGCCTACTTCGATTTTAAAACAGTTAAATCTGAACAGTATGAGGGTTTATGTATCGGTCAATAATTTGTACACATGGACAAAATATAGGGGTATGAATCCAGATGGTGGAGGGGCGGCCAACCCTCTTAGTCGTGGACAGGTAAAAGGTTCAACTTCGGTACCTAGACTTATATCAGCGGGTATCAATCTAAAATTATAATAAAAACAACATTATGATAATGAAAAAAATATATATATCGGCTTTCGCATTGCTTTCATGCGTGGCTTGTAACGATGAGTTGGACCAATTACCGGAAACGGGTGTTTTGGCCGATAATTATTATACTACTCAGGGCAATGTAGAATCAACCGTAACGGCTACCTATAATCAACTTCAGGCTCTATACGATTATTATATGATTCTTTGGGGTGAGATTCCAAGCGACAATACTTATATTCAGGCACCAAACTCCAATGGGGGGGCTCGGGATTTGGAAGATTTTTCATGGACAAGTATTTCTGGATTTGTGGCCAGTATATGGGATAATTCCTATGAAGGTATTTTTTACGCAAATACCGTACTTGATGTGATTGATAATGTTAGCTACGACAGTGAATCCCTTAGGAATATAAGAATTGGGGAAATGAAGTTTATGAGGGGGTTTCTATATGATAACCTAACGACCATATATGGAGGTGTGCCCCTAGTACTTACTGTTGATGATCCTTCATATGCATTTGATGACACAAGGGCTCCCGTTGAGGAAATATATCCCCAAATCGAAGCCGATTTGTTGGATGCTATCGCATTGTTACCCGAGAACAATAGTCCAGGCAGGGTAGACCAATTTGCTGCTAGGGCCATTCTCGCCAAACACTATATGAAAAGACAGGCCTTAGATAAAGCAGAGGCCCAATTGGAAATCATAGTGAACTCTAAAAAATACAATTTGGTTTCCATTGATCAACTGTATGGGGTAGAGAACGAGGGTAGTAAGGAGGATGTGTTTAGCGTCCAATACGCCTCCAATTTGGATGGAATGAGCGAGGGAAGTAGATTTTATTACTTTTTTACACAACCCGATAATCAAGGAGGTCAAGGCGCTATGGCCATGGAAAGTTCACTGTACAATCTCTTTGGAGCAGATGACCTTCGGAGGGCCTTTATTAATCAATCAGGAAATGTCTTCTATATTAACAAATGGACCCCATCGCCCAGTAGTAATAGAAACGATGGAGGGGATAACCATTTTGTGGTAAGATATGCCGATGTGTTGCTCCTTTATGCGGAATGTCTTAATGAAAACAACAAAATCTCCATGGCGGCCACTTACCTAAATATGGTAAGGGAGCGAGCGGGTTTGGGAAAATCCACGGCCGCGGACCAAGCAGGTATGCGCATGGCCATAGCACAGGAAAGAAGGCTGGAACTTGCAGGGGAAGGGCACAGATGGTTCGACCTTCTAAGAACAGGGGAGGCCCTGCAAACCATGAACGCATTCTTCCAAGCTGAAGGGCGGGGTATCACAATTACGGCCAAACATTTATTGTCACCAATTCCCCAATCTGAAACAGATATTACCGAAATGGAGCAAAATCCCGGTTATTAATCACAAAAGAAAATTAGATGAAACGTTTTTATAAGTTAATTTTATTCACAGCCATTATGGGGGCGATTCTAAGTTCCTGTAATATAGATAGTACCAATTTCTCTCTGGATGAGAGGGATGTTTACATAGATTCCATAATCATCGAAGCGGACGAAAACAGTTGCATAGAAGAAGATATTGAAGTTTCGGTTACTAATTTCTCCAGGACTATTACAGCTTCTTTACCCAATGAATGTGATGCTAATGAGATAGTTCTGACCATTTACACCAAAGAGGGTATTGTTACTTCTCCGGCATCCGGGGATAGATTCAGTTCAGGGACATCTTCTCTTTTAGTTAGTGGCTTTGGTCTCGAGGAAGAGTACAATTTAACTCTCAAGGTGATGGAACCTTTTGAGTCCAATGAGCAGTTTGTAAGTGTATGGAGGGTAAATGCCAATGAAAGTATCACCCTTCCATTGACTGAAAACGGAACCTATAATTTTAAGGTTTTCTGGGGCGATGGAGAAGAAAGTATTGTGGCAACCTATGATCTGGAATCTGCTACCCATACATATGTCCAAGCAGGTGATTATGAAGTAACAATCTGGGGCGAGATCCAAGGTTTTAACTTTTTCAAAACAAACCAAAGTGCAAAGAATATTTTGGATATTAGCAGTTGGGGCCAAGTGAATTTAGGTAATGACCAAGCATATTTTTTTAGATGTTCCAACCTCCAGGTGAGTGCGGCCGACGCTCCAGATCTAAGTGGTACTACTGATCTTTTTGCCATGTTCAGGGAAGCAACGTCCTTTAATAGTAACATTAACCATTGGGATATGAGCGGTGTTTCCAATATGCAGGATATGTTCTATAAAGCTACCAACTTCAATCAGCCTTTAGACCAGTGGGATGTTAGTAATGTAACCTCATTTGCAACGATGTTTACCTCCTCTGCTTTTAACCAGGATATTTCTGGGTGGGATGTGAGCAACGCCAATATCATGCAAAATATGTTCAGAGACTGTCCATTTAATCAATCTATAGGCAACTGGGACGTTTCCAATGTAACTAATTTCAAAGGTATTTTCAGGGATAATGATGCATTTGACCAGGATCTATCCGGTTGGGGCGATAAATTAGGGAATGTTGTGACCATGCGCGAAATGTTTAGAGGCTCGGATTACAATGGAGACTTGAGTTCTTGGGATGTAAGCAATGTGGTTAGTATGTGGGACATGTTCAAGGACAGTGGGTTCAACAACCCTTCCATTATAAATTGGGATCTGAGCGGACTGGATAATATGGAGACTATGTTTGGAGGAGAAGGATGTGCATTTAATCAGGATATTTCGGGTTGGGATGTCAGTAATGTGGTCAACATGCAAAACTTATTTCAGAAAAACATCGTGTTTAATCAAGACCTCTCCGGGTGGGATGTTGGTAAGGTAAAATGTAATTTAAATTTTGATGATGGAGCCATACAATGGAAAGATGAGAATAAACCAGCATTTACCGTGGATAGTTCCAATAACAATGAATTCTGTAACAGGGATTATTAATTAACCTTAACCGTTAAGGAAGCCCCCTCCACTGGGGGCTTTTTTAATACAATTTTAGACTATGAAAATACATATTGTTATTGGATTCGCATTGATAACGCTCTTAATGGCTTATGGCTGTTCATCGGACAGCGATGGCCCCTTAAGCATAGCCCCTCCTCCCATTCAGGGCGGGGAAGAGTCAGAGCCCGAAACTTTGGTCCAAGATTCCACAAATGCTATTTATAGGCAATTTTTCTTTAGGGGAACCCATAACTCCTATTCAGGGAACTTTGGAGGGATGAAACGAGAGGGGATAGGCACCCAATTGGAACGTGGACTCAGATTTTTTGAGTTTGATCTTTTTTCGTTTCATACATATATTGAAATGCAGACTGACTGGACAGACAAAGTAGATGGTTTTTCAGTATTTGAATATGATGATAACCCTTATATTCTTTCCTATTCTCATATAGGAGAGGATTTAAAGGTGTATAGGATAGTCAATGGGAAGTTGGAACTAGTTTACGGGAAAAGTGGACGTCCACATCAACAAGTGGAAAAGAAATTCTATATGTTGTCCCATAACAAGACCCAATATATAATGGATTATGAACCTGGTAGTGGATATGTAACCATCCATAGATTTAACGGAACATCCTTAACATCTATGGGTACATTCAATTTAGGGGTCATTAATGCTGATTTGTCTACTTTTTTCTTTAATGGTAAGGCCTATTTAGGTATATATACAAGAGATGAAGGTAGCTATAAAATACAAGAGATTCTTTTAGCGGGAGAGGAGGTTGCCCTTGGGAATACGCCCTTTGAAACTAAGGCTGTTACATCTAAAGAAATGTTATATCCATTTGAACAGGATGATCGTCTTTACGTTTTCCGCCATAATGTAAATTCAGTGACCAACTTTAGGGTTGAGTCGGTGGACGTAAATAACATGCCTTGGATTATAAAGGATTCCAGAACTGGGACATCTGATTTTCTAATGGGAGCAGTCCAGGTCACCCAAACCAATGGAAAATTGTTCGTGAATTCATATGCAGCAAATGGTGATGTTTTTGGTACCCAATTGATCATTGATGATGGAGAGCCAAATCTGGTATACGAATATAACAACACTGAAGATATGTTGTCAGGGGCCAATGTTAGTCTCTATCCATCTGATAAGGGGGTTTATTTGTTTTTGCAAAAGGGGCATACAGTTCAATTATCATCCATTTCGTTGGGGAAACTTACCTTGGGGCATGATTCCCCTGGTGATGAGGTAGATCTTTCCGTTGATAACCCGCCATCTGTTTTTCTAGAAGATTGGATCGGATTTCTAGTAAGGTGGAGCAATGAAAATCCTAATCACGAACCCCTATTTATCATGACGGAACTCAAGGAGTATGAACAATGGCTAGCAGATGCCAAATGGCAAAATATAATCGAACTGATGCAGAGCCAATTCGGGAACAAGTTACGCTACCACAATTCCAGTGGGTTCCATAGCGAATCCTTGGTAGAAGGGAGCAAAATTGTGGATGGGAAGACCCTTTATTTTATGGATGAAAATGGTTCCAAGGAGGGGGGGCTTTTAGGAAAAGTGGTTCTCTATATCCAGCCCAATAACAATATCACCAAAAGTGCGTCAACCAATAATTTTGAGCCTTTTGTAACAAAGGACGGGGTGCTCCAAGAGAATTTTCTTCAACTTAGGCGGTACAGGGAGAACAATAAATTGGTGTCGCCGGATTGGCGTTATCCAAACAAATATGGAAATGATATAGGTGCATATATAGATGATAAGGACAATAGTTATATCAGTCGCATTTTTCACATGGAAAGCTCAGATGGTGATGGCCAATATGACAATATCCGCTGCACCGATGTGATGTTTGCGCTTTCGGATAGGCCTTATGAAGGATTGTTCACCGGGTATGCGGATCAGCAGCAAGTTAAGAACGAGCTAAAAAGTGTAAATGGATGTGATTAATTTTTTTAAAGTTTTAAGCGATTACAAATATGTTTTCTAGAAGAAAAATAAGTATGAAATATCTCGTGTTGCTTTTGTTCTCAGTGTATGCCAATATGGTTTTGGCTCAGAATCATATTGTTGCACTTTGGCAGGGGAAAGTACCTAACTCAAAAGAATCCGATATTCAGGAAAAGCAAAAAAATATGTCAGCAAGGGTAATTTCAAAGGTTGTAGACCCCAAGCTCGAGGTGTACCTGCCATCAAGTGTTATAAATACGGGTACAATGGTCATGATATGTCCTGGAGGAGGTTATGGGGCTTTGGCCTTTGATAAGGAAGGAACGGATGTGGCCAAATGGCTGAATGGGCATGGTATTGCCGCAGCGGTACTCAAATACCGGTTGCCCGAAGATTATACCAATGAAATTCCTCACCTCTCTCCATTAATGGATGCCAAAAAGGGTATTGAATTAATTCGTAGTAATGCGGAAAATTGGGGAATTGATCCCAGTAAAGTTGGTGTGATGGGGTTTTCTGCCGGAGGACATTTAGCTTCCACATTAGGGACACATTTTGAAGATCAAAATCGCCCTGATTTTATGGTTTTGATCTATCCGGTGGTAACCATGAAGCAGGATTATACGCACAATGGATCTAGGGAGAATTTGCTAGGCAAAAATCCGACAGAAAATTTGGTTAATAGATATTCCAATGAGCTATTGGTCAATTCCAATACACCACCATCCTTTATATTACACAGTGGTGATGATGCATTGGTTCCAGTGGAAAACAGTCTTCAATTCTATCGAGCATTAAAGGAAAAGAATATTGAAGTTGAGATGCACATATATCCTTATGGTGGACACGGTTTTGCCATGGGACTCCAAAAAGGAAGGTTGTCCCATTGGCGAGAGTTGTTAATAAATTGGTTACGAGGTTTATAAAAGCAAAATTATTGGGTTTTGTTGTTTAGCTAAACAACAAAGTCATGAACGTGCGGGCGGGGTCAAGGCCCCATCGCTAAATCCCTTGTATATGGAGGGGTTTGAGGAGAGTAGCTTTTTTATACTCACCGAGTAGGTGACTTTCGAATTGGTAAATTCATTATTTATTTTTCTAGCCATAGTTCATTTAAAAAAATACAAATAATAAAATTCGAAGTATCTTGTCAACTCAAAAATAGCAATTAATAGTGAGCATATTCGAAATCATTGGTTGGACAGGTTCCACTTTATTTATACTTTCTTATTTTCTATTGAGCATCAATCGACTCAATGCTAGAAGTATTATATACCAATTAATGAATGTGGCAGGTGGTTTATGCTTGGTTGTATGCGCTTATGACACTCAGGATAGGCCTAACCTTTTTACGAACCTTGTTTGGATGTTTATTGGGTTATATGCTATTGTAAAAATCCGAAAAAGGAAGAGTGGTTCTGATTAGGAATAAATAGGGCCATTAAAATGAAGCATGTCAATGGCCGCCTTCTTATATTTTTCCAGTTTTTCATAGTATTCTTCATTTGGTTCGTAGAGGGATAAATAGTAATACGCCCCTTCTACCATAACAAAGATTAAATCTGCCGTTTCCTTGGAACAATGTATATCGACCTCACCATTTTTTTTGGCTTCCTCTATGACCTCCGTCAGTAATAATCTTAGGTAATCGTGTAATTCCTTATAGGCCAATTTTATTTTTTCATTCCTGAAAATCAAGGCAAAACAGCTGTAGAAAACACCGTCGTCTACAAGTTCGTTCCATTCCCTGGAAAACAAATTATTTATAATACTTACCAATCTAGAGCCACTTCTTTCTTTGTTATATTCCGAAGCGTAGAGCTTTTTATATCTCTCAAGTATAAAATGGATAAGCCCGAAGAATAGTTCTTCCTTCGATTTGAAATAATGTAGGACCAAACTGGTGTTCACATCCATTTCGGTAGCCACTTTGGCCAAGGATACATTCTCCAGCCCCTCCTTTTGTGCTACTTTATAAAATGCTTCAATAATTTCTGATTGGCGTTCTTTCTTTAAACTTTTTCTTCCCATGAGTTGCACAAGTTAATATAATCTTAACAATAATAATACAAAAATTTTAAATTGATTGAACATTCAATCAATTTATTTTATTACTTTCGTTTTTCGTTTTTGTCCCTTAAAGGGACTTGCGATTCATTTAACCTAAACCAAATAGTTAAATTTTTAAATATTATTTATGAAAAATGAAAAGTATCAGTACTTCGTACAAAGCACGTTTGTTGTCAAAATTTGCTTTTGTTTCGTATTTCTACTGTTTTATGGGCAATTAGCAATCGCTCAAGGTAGGACATTTTCTGGGTCGGTAATTGATACAGAAACCCAACAGCCTTTACCGGGGGCTAGTATAATGGTAAAGGGAACTACAACTGGGGTTGTTACCGATTTTGATGGTAATTTTAGAATTGAAATTCCGTCATTGGATGCCACCTTAGTTATATCCTACATTGGTTTTCAGACTCAGGAAGTGAACGTCAAAGGAAAAAAAACCATAAAAGTTCTCCTGACTCCTGATTCCGAAGCGCTAAATGAGGTAGTTGTGGTTGGGTACGGAACCCAAAAGAAAGTTAACCTATCTGGTTCGGTTGCCGTAGTGGATATGAAGCAATTGGAAGATAGGCCAATTGCTAATGTGTCCCAGGGATTACAGGGAACCGTTGCCAACTTAAACATTTCGTTTGCCAATGGGGCCCCAGGGAGTACTGCTAGTGTTAATATTAGGGGGTTTACCTCCATTAATGGGGGGAGTCCATTGATTTTGATAGATGGTGTGCCATCATCGGAGGGAGATCTTACACGAATGAATCCCAATGACATTGCATCAATCTCTGTTTTAAAGGATGCTTCCTCTGCTGCAATATATGGTGCAAGAGCGGCCTTTGGGGTGGTTCTTGTTACCACCAAAGAAGGAGGGCAAAGTAAGATAACTTATTCCAATTCCTTTATTTGGGGAAAACCCACCATTACACCAGACCCCATTACCGATCCCTATATCTTCTCCAGATTATTGGATACATCAACCAATAATACCCCATGGGATTATGTAAACTATACAGACGAAACCTATGCTTGGGCAAGAGATCGCTCCAATGATCCTACAGTGCCCAACGTAAGGTTGGACCCTCAAAATCCGGATAGATGGCAATATATGGGAGATACTAATTGGAACGAGTATTTTTTTAACAGTGCAGCCTTTTCCCAAAACCACAATATTTCGATAAGCGGAAAAAAAGAAATAGTAGATCCCAATAGCGAAAAGAAAGAAGTGATAAGCTATTACCTTTCTGGTAATCATACCCTTGAAAATGGATTAAATAGATTGGCTGAAGATTCGTGGGAGCGAAATGCCTTAAGATCAAAAGTTTCCATAAACCCATATAATTGGATGGATTTTGAGAATAATACCTTTTTGTCTATTACCAGTAGAAACCTGCCTACTTATGGTATTACAAATGTCTTTAACCTACGTCCTACTGATGTGGTAAGGAATCCAGACGGTACATGGGCCAATACACCCGCAGGGATTGCAGCAGCACGTATGATAGATGGGGGGAAAACCGCTGTTACCACCACTGGGATCCAAACAACAAACAGGTTAAATTTGTACTTTTTAAAGAAGGCGCTGACCCTAACGGCAGAACATACATTTAAAAAAGATTTTTACCGCAGGCATTGGGACGGAACCAAGTATAAAATTGGATTCGGGCCGAACGATGTAAGGGAGCAGGTTAGCGAGGATTATGCATATGAGGCCTTGGATGAAAATAAATACAATGTTTTTAATCTATATGCCACATACAACAAGGAGTTTGGAAAACACAATTTTACAGCCATAGCAGGGTATAATAAAGAAGTAAGTGAATATGAGAAGTTCTCGGCAAATCGGGATGATCTAATTTCTTCAGACCTTCCCAACCTGGCTCTGGCCACCGGTGAGCAAACCGTTGGATGGGCTTATTCTGATTGGGCCTTAAACGGTGTTTTTGGTAGGTTAAATTATATCTTTGATGAACGCTACATTCTGGAACTAAACGGTAGATATGACGGTTCTTCAAGGTTTCCGAAAGAGGATAGATATGGCTTTTTTCCTTCCGTTTCACTGGCATGGATTGCGAGTAAAGGATTTAATGAAGCGGTAAGTGATGTAATAAATCATCTGAAATTTAGGATATCCAATGGTTCATTGGGTAATCAGAATGTTGGCAATTATGGTCATATAAACACCATGGCAACCGGTCAAT
>CAXAVP010000143.1:0-11036 GCA_963972175.1 uncultured Arenibacter sp. | reverse complement strand
CTGATTAAATTATATTCCTAAAATGGTAAAAACCCAGATTTTGGACTTGATCCCACAGAAGTTGGTTGCAACTCAAAAAATATAGAATAGAATTTTACACACCACTCAAAGCATCCAAAAAAGAAAAATCCCGACACTTTCGCGTCGGGATTTAAAATCAACCCTTTGGTTGGCCTACTAGGACTCGAACCTAGAACGACTGGACCAAAACCAGCTGTGTTGCCAATTACACCATAGGCCATTGCCTTAATTGAGCGTGCAAATTTAAAACAAAGTTTTATATGCACAAATATTTTTTGATCATATTCCAAAAAAAAGAAAAAATAATTTTCCCACGACCTTTTACAATACCCTTAACCTACTATTTTTCAAAAGGGTATAGAACTACTCGGTCGTAACCGTTTTTTTTTGCTCTAATATGGCAAACCATGTCTACGCCACCCTAAGTTGTTAAAGGTTTATCAAATAAATATCCTCATATCTATTATAATTAGTAAATTCGTCCCTTCGGATAAACAACTGACCGCATGTTTTTAAAAAATTTTAAAAAATGGGACACCATCAC
Organism: uncultured Arenibacter sp.; assembly: GCA_963972175.1. Classification (GTDB taxonomy): domain Bacteria; phylum Bacteroidota; class Bacteroidia; order Flavobacteriales; family Flavobacteriaceae; genus Arenibacter. The sequence continues at coordinate 10,471 of CAXAVP010000143.1, read as the reverse complement.
TGGATGGTTTGTTTTTTTTATAGCCCTTATAGTCTACGGAATAACCGTTGAACCCACCAGTAGTTTCTGGGATGCTGGAGAATATATTGCCACCTCTGCCAAACTACAGGTAGGACACCCTCCCGGAGCCCCTTTACTGCAAATGATCGGTGCTTTTTTTGCCATGTTTGCCATGGAACCAGAGCAGGTGGCAAGAATGGTAAACCTACTTTCGGGTGTTTCCAGTGCCTTCACCATACTTTTTATGTTCTGGACCATCACCAACCTTACTAAAAAGTTAATCACCAAGGACACCGCTTTTACCAACAGCAAGGCTATGGCCGTACTAGGCAGTGGCCTGGTAGGCTCTTTAGCCTTTACTTTTTCGGACAGCTTTTGGTTCAACGCTACCGAAACCGAGGTCTACGCCATGGCCAGCCTTATCATGTCGCTCTTACTCTGGCTTGCACTTAAGTGGGTAGACGACCTAGAATCGCCTCGTGGCAACAAATGGATTGTACTTATATCATTTGTGGTAGGACTAACCTTTGGAATCCAATTCATGGGTTTTTTGGCAATCCCCACCATAGGCCTGCTTTATTACTTTAAAACCTACAAAACCATCACTGTAAAGAATTTCCTATTGGCCAATATAGCTGTAGTTGCCATATTGATGTTGGTCTATAAATTTTCACTGACCTATGTCCTTAAACTTTTTGGATGGAGCGAGGTATTTTTCATCAATACCATTGGGCTCCCCTTTAATTCAGGGACAATCATCATGGGCCTTTTATTTGCAGGTGCATTTTATTGTGGATTGCGCTACACCCGTAAAAACAACTTTACCACGGCAAACACCATTGTATTGTGTTTAATGTTTTTGTTCTTAGGATTTTCTTCTTGGCTTATGCTCCCCATTAGGGCGAATGCCGATGTAGTTATCAACGAAAATGACCCTGCTGATGCCAGATCCCTATTGGCCTACTACAACCGGGAACAATACCCGGGCGTGGACAGTCCGGTGTACGGAGCGTATTACTCCAACGCCTTTGCCCCGGCCGGGGAAGAAATGGACGAAAAGCCAAAGTATGAAAAAGACCTTAAAACCGGAAAGTACGTAATAGTTAACCACTACAAAGATGCCTTACAGGGCCCCAATCCAAACCACGTTGGCATACTACCCCGAATGTGGAGCGAACAAAACGCCGAAAACTATATGAAATATTTTGATCCACTTACTTTTAGGATCAAATCGGACTACCTAGGCAATAATGAATTGCGACAGGCAGTAAACCAATTCAAGGACGGTTATGCCAAAGGGGAAATAGACACTTCCCAATACATGAGGTTCCTAAGGGAGTTTTCGGAGTATATTGAAGTAGAGCCCCCTACAGTGTTACAAAATATTAAATACATGTTCGAATTTCAATTTGGATACATGTATTGGCGTTATTTTATGTGGAATTTTACAGGAAAGCAAGATGACATTCAGGGACGGTACGACAATCACGGAAATTGGTTGAGCGGCCTTAACTTTATAGACAGCGCACGATTGGGAAGCCAGGAAAACCTTCCCAGCGACATTAAAAACAACAAGGGCAGAAACACCTACTTCTTCCTGCCCCTGCTTCTGGGTATTATTGGTCTTATTTTTCAGATCAGTAAAAACCCAAAACAGTTTTGGGCCCTCTTCGTATTTTTCCTGTTTACCGGTATCGCCATACAATTTTACACCAATCCAGCCATATTCCAACCAAGGGAGCGCGACTATTCCCTGGTAGGTTCCTTTTATGTTTTTGGCATATGGATAGGCTTGGGAGTATATGCACTTTTTGACGAGTTCCAAAAACTTATAAATCCTAAGGTATTGGCTCCGGCCTTAACTATTTTATGCCTATTGGCCGTCCCTGGAGTAATGGCCTTCCAAAACTGGGACGACCATGACCGCTCCAATAGGTTTACCGCCAACTCAACCGCCAAAGCGTATTTGGAATCTACCCAGGAGGATGCTGGCGCTATTCTCTTCACTATTGGTGACAATGACACCTTCCCATTGTGGTATGCCCAAGAGATTGAAGGTTTCCGAACCGACGTTAGGGTAGTAAACACCAGTCTTTTTGCTACTGATTGGTACATAGACCAAATGAAAAAGAAAGCCTATGAAAGTGAACCCATTCCCTCGCAACTAACACATAATGAATACAAATGGGGATCCAGGGACGCTATCTACTTTAACAAATTAACAGACAGTAGATGGAACATAAAAGACTTTATGAACTGGGTAGGCAGCGATAAAGAGCAGACCAAATTCCGCAGCATCCTACAAAAACAAGGTGCCGACCTAAGTCAGTATTCGGAGAGCAACCTGGATGTAGTGTACTACCCTACCAATAAAATAAGGGTACCCGTAAACAAGAAAAACGTTCTGGAGAGCGGTTTGGTAAAAGCCAAGGATTCGGCCTTGATCGTAGATTATATAGATATTGATCTACCCAAGAGCGCCCTTCCAAAGAACCGTATCATGATGCTGGACATCCTGGCAAACAACGACTGGAAACGTCCCATCTATTTCTCAGGCGGAAGCTTTGACCCAGGAGAATACATATGGATGAAGGACTACCTACAATTAGACGGTCTAGTATACAAATTGGTACCTATTAAAACAACAAACCAAAGTGCATACGAAATGGGCAGGATAGATTCCGATCTTATGTATGACATTGTTAAAAAATGGAATTGGGGCAATTCAGGGAGCCCAGACATCTACCACGATCCCCAAACCCGTACCCAGGCATTATCTTTCAGGGGCAATTTGGCCCGACTCACAGAAGCCTTGATCGATGAGAACAAGATAGACAAGGCAAAGGACATCATCAATATCGCCATGGAAAACATGCCGGTAGAGCATTTTGGCTATTACGCCTTTATAGAGCCTTTTGTGGACGGCTATTATAAAGTTGGGGAAACCGAAAAGGCCAGAAACCTATTCCAAAAACTGAAAAAGATATATCAGGAGCGGTTGGATTATTTTGCCAACCTGCCGTTTGATGAGCAACGACTCTTTTTAGATGAAATTATTCCGGACCTAGAGGCCTATAGCAGAAACATAGATATTTTGATTACCAATCAGGACAAGGAAAATGCCGAAAAAGAGACCTTAATATTTAATGAATATATTGACAAGTTTGAGCGATTCTACCGCAACGATCCCATGGAAGGCCTTATGCCACCAACTTCCGATCCGGACTTAATAGACTCTACCTCCATGGATGCTATCCCAGAGGAAGTAAAGGACAGTATTGCTGTCCCGGAGTAAACAACACAAAAAAAACCGAGGTCTAGACCTCGGTTTTTTTTATTTTATAATGGCTTAAATATACTCGTTAAGAATACCTATCAGTGTATTGGCATCCTGCTCTCCGCTCTGCCTCCACACCATTTCACCTTTTTTGTATATCATCAGGGTAGGCAAGCCCTTTACCCTAAGTGCCTGTGAAAGCTCCTTATTCTTATCCACATCAATCTTAATAACCTTGCCCTTATCCCCCAAGGCAGCAGCCACATCCCTAAGTACGGGGTGCATAGCCGTGGATTGCTCATTCCACTCTGCATAAAAATCCAACAGCACAGGAACGTTTATATCAATTAATTCACCAAATTTAGACATATAGTATACTTTGGGTTATAAACCAAAAATAAGAAAAATTGTTAAAAAACAACCAGCGCCATCACTTTTTAGCCCCCACAGCAATTAAAATCAGACTAAAGTGCGTTTTTTCAGGGTAATGACCGTAATTTCTGGCCATATACCAACCCTGCCAGGGTAGCCCAAATAACCAAATCCACGGTTTACATTTATCATCTGCCCAAGCTCCTCATATACCCCGGCCCAATACTTATACCTCCATTTGACCGGACTCCATTTCACCCAGCCCGGTATCTCTATGCCAAATTGCATGCCATGGGTATGTCCGCTCAAGGTTAGATGGTAATGGTAGTCGTCCTTCAACACTTCATCTTCCCAATGTGAAGGGTCATGACTCATTAAGATTTTAAAATCGCCCTTATTTATATCTGCAACAGCCTTCCTGAGGTCCCCGGCCTTTTTAAAGCCTCCCCTACCCCAGTTTTCCACTCCAATCAAAGCAATTTTATCACTGCCCTTTTGTAAATACCTACTTTCGTTGAGCAATAGGTCAAAACCCATTTCCCTTTGTAGATCTTTTAGATCCTTTAGGTTTTTACTTTTCGCTTCCGCGGTCTCCCAATCTACATAATCCCCATAATCATGATTGCCCAAAACCGAATACTTGCCATCCTTGGCCTCCAGTGTTGAAAACAGGTCTTTCCAAGGATACATTTCCTCTGCCTTGTTATTAACCATATCCCCAGTAAACAATAAGACGTCGCTCTTCTGCTCATTAATAAGGTTAATAGCGTATTCAATCTTCTCCCTATTGTCAAAACTGCCACTATGCACGTCGGAAATTTGGGTTATTCGATACCCATTAAAGCTATCCGGAAGATCATCAAATTCCAATTCGTACTTAAGGACCTTGAAGTTATATTTTCCTTTTATCATCCCGTATAGCAATGCCGAGAATGGCAGTGCAGCAATACCCATTGCAATAGCACTTAAAAACCGCCGTCGCTCTGGAAGACTAAACTCCTTTGCCTCCCCAAACAGCTTTTGATACCCACCGGCAAGGAACCTAAAAATATCCTCTGAGAATAGAAAAATTATGGTGATGGATTTAAAAGCGAGCATGGCCAACAATAGGCCAAACGCATAACTCTTTGAAACGCTAAGCACCCTACCAGGAGTTTCGCCCATGGTAAATTGGTAAATAAAATTCCCAAGCACCAAGAGTGACATCAACATAAAAAAGTAATACACCCACGGATAACGGGTCAAGGTGCGCAGTGCCTGCAAGGTATATATCCCCAGGACAATATAAATCACCACAAAAATAATCCAACGTAACATTCCTTAATATTTTAGGTAAAGATATTGGTTTCCAAGGCAATTGTTCCCATTTTAATTTTCTTTAACGATACGCACCACTTCGCTTATGGTATCAATACTGCTTACACCAATTTCATCTTCCCGTAAAAAATTGGGCGTATTCATAGGCACTTTTGGAGTATGGTCCAAAGTCTTGTGAAATTGAATCCCGGATAAATGCACGGCCCCAAAACCCTTCTCTTTAAATTGAAGCACATTGGTATCCCGTATACCTCCACCTGGCATTATTGTGCAGCGGTCAGATTTTTGCATCAACTGGGACAGTAGTGCCAAACCAAAGGTAGAGGATTGTTGTTGCCCAGAACTCAGTATGGTATCTACACCCAGTTCTTCCAATTGACTTAATACCACCAAAGGCTCCTTGACCCAATCAAAAGCCCTATGGAAGGTAAAATCCATGGGGCCGGCCAGCGTTATCAATTCCTTGGTCCTTTCCACATCCAAACTAAAGTCCTTGTTAAGCAGTCCGGAGACAACCCCGTTAAAGCCCAGATCGGCGCAAATGGCCACATCATTCTTCATAGCCTCAAATTCCAGTTGGGTATAGGTAAAATCGCCACTTCTTGGCCTTATCAGCACATTCACCGGAATAGAAATGTACTCCTTTATCATTTTCAAAATCCCAAAAGAAGGGGTTACCCCTCCCACAGCCAGCTCCGAACAAAGCTCAATTCGGTCAGCACCAGCATTTTGGGCATTTACCGCAGATTCTAGGGAATTGGCGCACACTTCTACAATCATATTTCTTATATTTAGGGCCTTAAAAATAAACAAGAACACCCTATGAAAAGAAGAAACTTCCTTAAAAATTCTACCCTTAGTACGGCGGGAATTATATCTGCGCCACTAATTGCCTCATGCCAGGAAACAAAAAAGGGCACTGCCCCCATTGCAACTACCACGGAAAGCGTTAAGCCAATTGTAATATGCACCTGGAATTTCAAGAATGCCACGGCGAAGGCCTGGGAAGTATTAAAAGAAGGAGGGTCCTCACTGGATGCCGTTGAACAGGGCGTTATGGTAGAAGAGGCAGATCTCGGGAACGAAACGGTAGGAAATGGCGGCAGACCGGACAGGGATGGCAACGTCACCTTGGACGCCTGCATCATGGACAAGGATGGTAATTGTGGCGCGGTACTATGTATGGAAAACATAGCCCACCCCATATCCGTGGCCAGAAAAGTCATGGAAGACACCCCCCATGTAATGTTGGCCGGAAAGGGAGCGGAACAATTTGCTTATGAAAAAGGATTCCCAAAAACAAATTTGCTCACAGAAAAGGCTAAAAAAGATTGGTTGGAATGGAAAAAGAAATCCAAGTACGAGACCATCATCAATATAGAGAACCACGATACTATTGGCATGCTCGCCATAGACAAGGACGGGGACATTGCAGGAGCTTGCACCACCAGCGGCATGGCCTACAAAATGGCCGGCAGGGTTGGCGACTCTCCTATTATCGGGGCCGGATTATTTGTGGACAATGAGATTGGCGCGGCAACGGCCACAGGTGTGGGCGAGGAAGTAGTTAGGACCGTTGGAAGCTTTTTAATCGTAGAGCTTATGCGACAAGGCAAATCACCTCAGGAGGCATGTGAGGAAGGTGTAAGAAGAATCATGAAAAAAAACAAGGACAGGCGGGATTTCCAAATAGGGTTTATTGCCATCAATAAAAAAGGAGAAACTGGCGGATATTGCATCCACCCCGGCTTTAGCTACAGCAGCTATTCGGAAGCGGGGCAACACAACAATACCACCGAGACCTTTTTAAAATCCTAAATTAAAATTAACCGCATCCAAATCATTTAAGAACCACAACCCATGGCAGAACAAAAAAGACTTTTTCTACTTGATGCCTATGCTCTGATATTCCGGGGCTACTATGCACTGATCAAAAACCCAAGAATAAATTCCAAGGGAATGGACACTTCTGCCATTCTAGGGTTTACCAATTCGCTCCTGGATGTGATAAGAAGGGAAAAACCGGACCACTTGGCCGTCTGTTTTGACAAAGGGGGAAGTGTGGAGCGCACTGAAATATTCGCTGAATACAAAGCTAATAGGGATGCCACCCCAGATGCCATAAAAATTGCAGTACCTTATATACAGAATATATTAAAAGCCATGCATATTCCTGTAGTTGAATTGGAAGGCTGGGAAGCGGATGATATTATAGGAACTTTGGCCAAGCAGGCTGAAAAGGAAGACTACAAAGTGTACATGGTAACCCCTGACAAGGATTTTGGGCAGTTGGTATCGGAGAATATTTTTATGTACCGCCCTGCCAGAATGGGCAACGGAATTGAAATTTGGGGCATTCCCGAGGTACAAAAGCGCTTTGGGGTAGAACACCCTGAGCAGGTAATAGACTATCTTGGAATGATGGGCGATGCCAGCGACAATATTCCAGGACTACCGGGAGTAGGCGATAAAACTGCCAAAAAGTTTATTGAACAATTTGGCTCCCTTGAAAATCTGCTTGCCAATACGGATCAGCTTAAAGGCAAAATGAAGGAGAAGGTGGAAAACAATGCCGAGTTGGGACTCCTTTCCAAAAAACTGGCAACCATAGACACCAACTGCGAGGTTACCTTCAACGCCACGGATTATGAGATGTCCATGCCGGACGGTGAAAAAGTACAGGAGATTTTTGAGGAATTGGAATTTAGAAGACTAAAGGACCAATTCATAAAACTATTCTCATCTGATTCGGATACCCAAGATGATGATGGTAAAAATACCACCAAAGACCAAAAAAAGAGTACCTCCGAGGCTGGTAGCGGTCAATTTTCCCTGTTTGGGGGAGATGGAGCATCTACTGGAGGCACCATAAAAGAAGTTTCCAGCAGAAAAAACATATCCGAGGTGCCCCATGTCTACCAAAGTGTACAGCCTGGCATGGCCATGAAGCTGTTTATGAGCAACCTCATGAAACAAAGCTCGGTTTGTTTTGATACGGAAACCACCGGACTAAACCCACTTACCGCAGAATTGGTAGGTATTGCCTTTAGCTGGGAAGCTGGAAAAGGTTTCTATATTCCCTTTCCGGAGGATAGAGACGAAGCCCAGGAAATTATAGAACAGCTAAGACCCTTTTTTGAAGCCGAAGGGATTGAAAAAATTGGTCAGAATTTAAAATATGACATCAAGGTATTGCACAAATACAAAGTCGCCATTAAGGGCAAATGCTTTGACACCATGCTGGCCCATTACCTTATTAACCCCGATATGCGCCATAATATGGATGTCTTGGCGGAGACCTATTTAAACTACACCCCCATTTCCATTACGGAACTCATTGGCAAAAAAGGTAAGAACCAGCTGTCCATGAGAGAGGTTCCCCTAGAAAAACAAACCGAATATGCAGTAGAAGATGCAGACATCACCTTTCAATTGGCACAGCACTTTGGACCGGAACTAAAAGAAGCAAAGACCGAGCAACTGTTCAATGACATAGAAATTCCCTTACTACATGTTTTGGCAGACATGGAGCAGGAAGGAATAAACTTGGACAAGGCATTTTTAAATTCGCTTTCCCAGGATTTGGACAACGACATCAAATCACTTGAAACCAAAATATACGAGGAGGCCGGGGAAGAATTCAATATAGCCTCCCCAAAACAATTGGGCGAAATATTATTCAACAAATTGAAGTTGGTAGACAAACCCAAAAAGACCAAAACCGGGCAATACTCCACAGCCGAAGATGTCCTTTCCTACCTTGCCAAGGACCATGAAATTATTCAAAGTGTACTAGATTTCAGAGGCTTGAGCAAACTAAAGAGCACTTATATAGATGCCCTGCCCGAACAAATTGAAGCCTCTACCGGAAGGGTACATACAGATTATATGCAGACGGTTGCCGCCACAGGAAGGCTAAGCAGCAATAACCCCAACCTTCAAAACATACCTATACGTACAGAAAGGGGAAGACAAGTACGTAAGGCTTTTATCCCAAGAAATGAGGATTATATTTTGTTGGCCGCGGATTATTCGCAGATTGAGTTACGGGTCATTGCCGCCTTGAGCCAGGAGACCACCATGATAGAAGCTTTTAAGAACGGGGAGGACATTCCTGCCTCAACAGCTTCCAAAGTTTTCAATATTCCTTTGGAAGAGGTAAGCAAGGAACAGCGAAGCAATGCCAAGACCGTCAATTTTGGCATCATATATGGTGTTTCGGCCTTCGGCCTCAGCAATCAGACCGATCTCTCACGAGCCGAAGCCAAAGAACTTATTGACACCTATTATAAAACCTACCCCAAACTCCGCAATTATATAAGCGAACAAATAGATTTTGCCCGTGAGAACGGCTATGTACAAACGGTCTTGGGAAGACGCAGGTATTTAAAGGACATCAACGGAAGCAATGCCATTGTACGGGGAGCGGCGGAAAGAAATGCGGTAAACGCCCCTATTCAAGGAAGTGCAGCCGACATCATAAAAATTGCCATGATCAACATCCATCAAAAACTGCAAGAAGGCAACTACAAGAGCAAAATGCTTTTGCAGGTACATGATGAATTGGTTTTTGACGTATACAAACCGGAGTTGGAGTCTTTACAAGCCATGATCAAATCTGAAATGGAAAATGCCTACAAACTGGAAGTTCCTTTGGACGTGGAAATAGGGATAGGCCAAAACTGGCTGGAAGCCCATTAATGTAGTAACATACAATAAAAAAACATTGATTTTTTTTACATTCTTTTAAAAACAAGTTGTCCGCCTGCCTCTACTTCCAGTACATCCAGATCGGCCGCATCCACCATCATCACATCACCATCAATGCTCACCTCCATAGTTACGGTCTGCCCATCATCATCCACATAAGAAAGCACACCCTCCTCATAGGAATACAATGTGGTCTCGGTATCCTTCTCCGTAGGACAAGGAATGCCAAATCCAGATCCATCAGAATTAAAGGTCAATTCTATATAGGACAAGGAATTATCTATAACAACATTTAAATCCTCCTTAAAATTAAATGTAAGCACATAGCAATCCTTGGCAGTTAAATAATCCAACAGGTCCTTGGCATTTTTCTCGTCGTCACTGGCCGTATCATTATTAATCCTAAGCTCATAAGCCTGCCACACCCCTACAATGGTGTCTGTTTTGACCTCCCCATCCTCGCTGTCATTTGAACAAGAAAAAAACAAAGAGGCGGATAAAAAAAGTAATATTATTTTAAATTTCATGCTATACGTCAATTTGGTTATTAAAAACCCTAACGTTCTATAAGACAAAAAAGTATCTAACAAAACCAAAGAATTAAAAAAAACATCCGGACAAAATACATTGGATAAATGCCCACATTATAAAAATAAGGAATAGCGCCCTAAAAAGCATTATGCAATACGCCATACTTGCAGGGAATGCACTCACAAAGAAGTGGCTACAAGGCTTATATTTGAAAAAACTATAAAATAATAAGAAACAACCATTTGGAATTCAACTTAATAATTG
>CAXAVP010000142.1:0-11137 GCA_963972175.1 uncultured Arenibacter sp. | reverse complement strand
AAATCCCAATGACAGGAATGTTATGGTGAATGCCACGGAAATGGCAAAAATGTTCGGAAAAGAACCGAAAGACTTTCTACGATTAGAAGGCACTAAAAACTTCATCAACTATCAACTAGAAAGAAATAATATCGTGGCAGATGTGCCACGATATATAAAAGAAAACATTTACTACTCAAACAATAAGGCGGGAACATTTATGACTAGAAAACTTGCTTTAAAGTTTGCTGCCTGGTTAGATGTCCAGTTTGAAGATTGGGTGTTCAACACTATAGACGAAATAGTCTTTGGCAACTATCAAAAGCATTGGGAGGCACATGCTAGGCAAGAAGAAGCCAAGATGGCCATGGAAACTTTAAAGGGGGAGCTTTACAATGACCCTACCAAAGAAAGGGTAGCTGCTTATTTTGAACTGGAACGCCAATTAAAGACCGCCAAGAATGCTAAGACCAAGGCCATTAGGAACCAACTTAAAATGTTCTAGGCATGTACCACAACAAAAAATCTACCTACCAATGCGCCCTTTACAGCCTTGTAGGGATTGCCATACTAATAATTGTTCACTTAATATTTGCGTAAAAATGTCCAAAAAAGAAAAAAAGAATAAGAAGGAGAATGGAGCAACCCCAATTGCAAAACATGTGCGTTGTAAAAGGTGTCTGCATATTGCTAGAGTATCTGAGGGTAATTGCCCTAAATGTGGTGAGGAACTCCCTGCTCCAAGAGCAGAAAGGACACCAGCAGAAGACCTACGGCTCATAAAACGTGTGAGAATTGACTATGAAGTCCAAGGCGTTTCTAAGGTTATTGGCCTGTTCTCTATCGAGGATGATGCAGACTTCCTCTCGCTCTCTATAAGTAACGCGGAGGCGAAGATCGGAATCGGTTTCAAGGACAATGTTCCTGGGCTTAATTTCTCTGTCAATCTCCAACATGGTATCAACGTTGGGCAGGGTAATCTTAATATTCATCTTTATTAATTTTTGTTTACAACCAAAATAAAATAAAAAATCCCATAGCGGGCGGCTACGGGACTTAAATATTATTAATCACAAATACTATCACCATGATCAACATTCACAAAAGTAACATTTTTAACACATCCCCACAAGTAGCGGGAGTAATGCCCAATGACAACAACGTAGAATTTGTGGGCGTAAGAAAGACCAAGCAGGTTATTTGGCTGCAGAACGGCCAAAGCAGATACTTCACAGACCTGCCAAAGCACTATTACGAACTTTTAAGAAGTGCCTATTTAAAAGACCACAAGGCCGTGGACTTCCTGCAGGGAGTAGCCAAGGACCAGTACAGGCAGGTAGAGCTTTATACCTACTATATGTACGGTGAGCTGGACAACACCCCGGATATTATTAACGGCCAATTGTCTACTTGTGAGAATTTTAGGGACAAACGCAACTGTCCCAGCCTGCTTTGGAACTCCAAAAAAATTGTCCTTAACGGCCATGAGCTTACCCCTAGGCAATTGGTGATCATAGACCTTATTGGCAATGATATGCCGGACAAGGCCATTGCAGATGCCCTGGGCATCAGCCACAAGACCTTGGACTTCCATAAGGCAAACCTTTTTAAGGCCACGGGGATCACTACCAAGACAGACCTTTTAAAAAAATCTATTCAACAAAAAATAATAGTATAGTTATGAGCTTAAAAAATGTACACCTAAAGTGCCAGTGCGCCAATTGCAGCCAATACCACTACAAAAAACATGTATTGGTAAACATAGAACAATTCCCTGTTCCGGAACATACCAACAAGGCCATACGTGCTTATTTCCCAGACATAAACTACTGCCCTAAATGTGGCAGTCCTAGATTGGATTTTACCTATAACGTATTTTTCTCACATAAATACCAAAGAGAGTCCCCCACAGAGATAGAACAGGCCATAGATAGGTGCAAGGCGCAAATAGCATCTACCTATGACTACAATAATGATATTCCCCATAAGGATAGGGAAATTATACGCACCGGATTTCAGGAGCAATTGCGAAAACTGTTGAACGAAAACAATATTGATTAAAAAAGAAAGAAAATTAATGTATACAGAAGCAAGCATAGACAGGGTTAGGGAAGCGGATATTGTAGAAGTAATATCCAACTTTTTGGACCTAAAGAGATCAGGTAGCAATTACAGTGCAAAGTCACCTTTTAAAGATGAAAAAACGGGCAGCTTTATGGTGTCCCCGGCAAAACAGATATTTAAATGTTTTGCCACTGGGCAGGGAGGGGATGCCATTAAGTTTGTCCAATTATACAAGTCCTTGAGCTTTATAGAGGCCATTGAGACCATAGCAGGTATTTGCAGCATATACCTGGAAGAGGAGGAAGTTTCTGAGGACAGAAAGAAGCATTTGGTAAATATGCAGTCCCTTAAGGATTTCTCTACCAATGTGGCCGGTGAATATGCCAAACAATTTAAGGCATTGCCCAAAGATCATTGGGCCAAGGAAATGTTGGCCAAAAGAGGTTATACAGAAGATACCATTATAGAGTTCCAGCTTGGTTTTGCCCCCGGCAACCTGGTAAGCAAAGCAGCTATAAACAGCGGTAAACTTGAACTTGCCAAAGAAACCGGATTGGTAAGGACCAAGACTGGAACTTCCTATGATTTTTTTAAGGACCGCATTATTTTTCCCATTCACAACAGGCAGGGGCAGGTAATTGCCTTTGGCGGCCGTAGGAGCAATGATGAGAGTGTTTCCAAATTTGCCAAGTATTTTAATAGTGCAGAAAGCATCATCTACAATAAGAGCAAGACCCTTTATGGCCTGCACCAGGCACAGCGTTCCATAACTAAAACCAAATATGCGGTATTGGTGGAGGGGTATACAGATGTAATTACACTTCACCAGAACGGCTGCACCAATGCTATTGCCACTTGTGGAACCGCCCTCACTCCCCTACAGGTAAAGGCCCTAAAACAAATGTGCAACCATGTAATAATTTTTAGGGATGGGGATGCTGCAGGGATCAATGCCGCCTTAAAGGACATAGATGTGCTTTTGGCCGGTGGGCTAAAGGTATTGGTCTGTGTGGCGCAAGAAGGGGAAGATCCGGACAGCATGTGCCGCTTGCCAAAAATGGACATTGTCTCCTACTTGGAAAACAACAGCGAAGACGGCCTAATATGGAAAGCTACCAAGGCCTACAATGAGGCCAATGGGGATCCCACATATATTGCTACGTCCTTGGAAGGGCTTAATGAGACCTTTGCCAAAATACAATCAGAAATACTGCGCAAAGAATATATTAAGCAAGTGGCTGCCGTGTACAAGCAACCGGCAAGGACCATTGAGAAAGGGGTAAAAGCCTATTTGGCCGCAGAGGAAGAAAAAGCCCAAAGAAAGGCCAAAGAAGGTAAAACGCTGGGCGAAGAGGATATACTTGGCCTGCCCAAGGGTGCGGACATGGACCAGTATATGAAGGATAGGTTTGCCATTGCAGGGAACTGCTACCATTTTCAGGGCAAGGACGGTTTTTTTAAGGGCACTAATTTTAAAATGACCCCCCTATTCCATATCTACGGCCGGGAAGAAAACAAAAGGCTTTGTGAGGTGGTAAATGATCTGGGCAACAAACGGCTAATAGATTTTGATAGCAAGGACTTTATAAATTTTGCCAAGATACAGGAGAAACTTATAGAGGAAGGGTATTTTGTTTGGCTGCCCAATGCCCAGAACATTCATTTTAAACTGGTAGCACAAAAAATACTGAACGATTTTATAACGGCCTACCCTCTTAAAACATTGGGTTGGCAAAAGGAGAAGTTCTTTGCCTTTGCAGACGGTGCCTACCACAATAAGCAATTTCAGCCGGTAAACAAGTATGGCATACTGCACATAGAGAATGAAGAGAACGCTGCAACGGAATACTCAGAAGAAGTAAAATACTTTTATTCCCCCGCATTTTCTGAGATATACAAAAGCAGCCGTGAAGATGATGATCCCTATGAGAATGATAGAAGCTTTGTGTATAAACAATCCCCTGTTAGCCTTTCCCGTTGGATGTCCCAAATGTGCAAAGTTTACAAGGATAAAGGTTCTATTGCCATTGGTTTTACCTTGGCCTCTATATTTAGGGACCACATCATTGCCAGGTATTCTTTTTTTCCACACCTATTTCTATCTGGGGAGAAAGGATCTGGTAAATCTAAGTTTGGGGACAGTATTGCTAATTTTTTCACTTATAAGTTGTCCCCTTTTGATCTTAACTCTGGTACCTTGGTGGGCTTCTACCGCAGGCTGGCACGTATTAAGAACGTGCCGGTATTCTTTGAGGAGTTCCATGACAAGATAGATGATAGAATGTTCCAATCCCTTAAAGGGGCCTATGATGGCCGTGGACGGGAAAAGGGAAGTATGACCACGGATAACCGCACCTCTATATCCAAGATAAACAGCAGCTGCATTTTGGCTGGCCAGTACCTATCCAATAGGGATGACAACTCCCTAACCTCCCGTAGCATCATTAACCATTTTATTAAGCCTACGGAGAATTTTAGCAATGAGGAGATAGAGAATTACAACCTGCTTAAATCTTGGGAAGAACAGGGATTAAGTTCCCTGGTACTAGATGTTATAGAGCACCGTGGCTTGGTAGAGCAGAATTTTCACAAGTTATTTTCTGAAAACTCCAAAAAGTTTAAAAAGGATCTTGCAGACTTTGAGTACCAGGAACGAATGTTAATGAACTACAACGCCCTGTTTACCCCGGTGCAAATCTTATACTCCTGTTTTGACTTCCCCTTTACTTTAGATGAGTTCTACACCCAATGCCTGCACGGTATTATAGATAATTCTGATCTGATCATTGAGAGTGAGGGCATGTCCGAGTTCTGGAGAGTATTGGAGCATTTGCAGAAGCGCAAGGTAATTAAAGAGGGGTATGATTTTGTGATAGACACCCCTATAGAGGTCACGGTGAACCCTAAGAAAGGGGCTAAGGAAAAGTACAAGAACCATGAGCGCAATCAAATACTGTACTTGCGCCTTAGCAGTGTTCACCAGGAATACCATATTGAAGTAAGTAAGAGGGACGGGGTAGATGTTATTGGTGAGGCCACCATTCGTAACTACTTTAAGTCCAAAAAATACTTTATAGCGCAAAAACACGGCCACCGCTTTAATGATGGGGTAAAGAGTTGTTACCTATTTAACTACACGGCCATGGTAAAGCAGGGAATTTTAAACCTGGACACCGATGATGCCGAAGACAATCCATTTACAGATAATACTAACCAGGAGTCCAACTCCGAATTACCCTTTATGAAATGATAACAGTTAGCATGCAAATTAGACCTGCAGACCGTTATGATATGGCCCGCAGCAAAAAAGAGCTCAGGTACGGACAAGTATTTTTTCTTAAGAGCGTACACACGGGCAAATACAGTGGCCCATACAATGTAAATGAGGACACGGACCCCTTGGACATTTCCATGTGGCTGCAGCACAATATGATCTATGTCCCTATTAGCCCCTTAGAGGGCAAAGGATTAAAAGCACATGAAATTACCGCTAACCAAAACCAAGCAACCCAACCATGACCACTATGAGCTACATCTTAACCGCTTACGCCTATCTTCTAGTTATGTGGGCCGTGAACCATTACAGGCCTTTTATTAGGGAAGAGCTTAAACCAAAGATCAAAAGACTGTCCAAGCCTATTAGGCCGTCCAAGGCAAAGGAAAGATGTAGCCAGAACACTAACCGCCCCGTTAAAAAATGCGCATGAAAAACCCCATAGACTACCCCTACGACTTCTCCATATTTATAGCTGCCCTAACCTTGGTGCTTCAAATAGCGGTAGTGTTCACCTTTAAGGATTATGATCTTAAGAACTGGACCCACGTAATAGTCTGGGCGGTGGTGTTGGTAGTGTTTATTGTGCTGAAAATACGGGACAAACGAAAAATTAAGAACAAAAGAAGAACGTAAAATTATGATGTTAGAATTTAGTACCCATTGGCCAGACCGCATGCCCAAGCATATGGCAGGGCATCCCACTTATTTTTCTGAAAAGATTTTGGAAACGCTATTGCGGGACAAGTTCATAAAAGTACCTAAGGCGGACTGGTCCAAATACCTAATAGGTACACCGGCAAGTAATTATATAATAGGGAGCAAACAAGGGAAACTCCACACCATCCGAAGGGATAAGCTTAAGCAATGGAAAAAAGGAATGGATATCCATTTTGTAATAAACCACTTTAGCCCGCAGCGTTTCCAGTTTGCTCCCGTAATAAAATGCACTGGCACCCAAAAGCTGGAGATTAGGTATACGGACCCGGACGGTTATAAATATGCAGAACCACGGGTTTATATAGATGGTCTATGGATAACAAATGTAGAACAACTGGCCACCAATGACGGTTTTGACTCCGTGGCAGATTTCTTTGCCTGGTTCCGTAAAGATTTCACGGGAAAAATTATTCACTGGACAGATTTTAGGTATTAACAAATATTAAACTAAAAGATCATGATAAAAGAATTTGTAATAGACCTTTTCTGCGGAGCAGGTGGAACATCTACAGGCGTGCATTTAGCAAATTGTACCACCACAGTGGCGGCATGTGTAAACCATGACATCAAGGCTGTTGAAAGTCACAGGATGAACCACCCAAAAGCCAAACACTTCATAGAAGATATAAGGAACCCGGAAGTTGTGTTTTTGTTAAAACTTAGAGTAAATGCCCTGCGTAAACTATATCCCAATTGCATAATTACAATTTGGGCTTCGTTGGAATGTACCAATTTTAGTAAAGCTAAGGGCGGATTACCAAGAGACGCGGATAGCAGAACACTAGCAGAGCATTTATTTATGTATTTAGAATCCTTGAATCCAGATTATTTAATGATAGAAAATGTCATGGAGTTTATGTCTTGGGGGCCTTTGGATAAAAATGGCAGACCAGTATCCATAAAGCGTGGAACAGACTATCTGAGATGGGTAGAAAATGTAAAAGGGTACGGTTATAACTTTGATTGGAAAGAACTTAATGCAGCTGATTTTGGGGCTTACACTTCCCGAAGAAGGTACTTTGCCCAATTCGCAAAAGGAGAATTGCCAATTAGTTGGCCAGAGCAAACTCACTGTAAAAACCCAGATAAAGAAACAGATCTATCCCGCAAGCCTTTAAAAAAATGGAAAGCGGTAAAGGAAGTTTTGAATTTTGAGAATGTCGGAAAATCCATATTCTTAAGAAAGAAACCTTTGGTAGAAAATACCCTAAAGCGTATTTATGCTGGACTAATAAAGTTTGTTGCAGACGGTGATGAGAGTTTTCTTTTAAAATACAACTCCACCAGCAAGAGTGGCAAACACTCCCCTCCAGGTGTAAACGATCCTTGCCCTACCGTTGCTACTCAAAATAGGTTAGGTATAATTAAAATGGAATTTTTACAATCCTATTACGGAAATGGTAACGCCCATAGCATATCCCAACCGTGCCCAACAGTATCTACAAAAGATAGGTTTGCAAAGGTAGGCATGCATTTTATTGAACAGCAGTACGGAAACTCCACCCCTAAAGAAGTTACAGCACCGCTGAATACTATTACAAACAATCCTAAGTTTGCGCTGGTTTCCACAAAACCATGGTCTCACCACTACATATTAAATCCCCAGTTTGGAAACGTAGGTAATTCCATAGAAAAACCCTGTCCAACGGTAATTGCCAGGCAGGACAAAAAGCCTTTAGGGATAATTTCTTGTGAAACAGGTTCCGGACTGTCCATTGTGGTTTATCCGGAAGACACCCCTACCATGATCAAGATTAAAAAATTCATGGCCCACTTTGGAATCATAGATATAAAAATGAGAATGTTGGAGGTTAATGAGCTTCTACAAATACAAGGATTCCCCAAAAACTACGTGTTAACAGGGACTCAAACTGATAAAAAGAAATTCATTGGCAACTCGGTAGAAGTAACCACTGCTAAAAAACTATTTGAATCCCATTACAAATCACTGCTACAGTTCTTTGAAGATAAAGTAGCAGCTTAAAACCTTGAAAAATGACACCAACAGAATTTTTACAAAAAAGAAACATTGTAGCAGAAGACAAAACTGATTTAATAATTGGTTTTGACAATGGTACGAAAGAAAGTTTAATTGAAATACTTGAAAGTTACCACCAAGCTAAGTTAAAATTATTGCCAACGGTATTGGTATATAAAAAGTTGCGAAATATAAAACTAAAAAAATGAATAAGTATAAAAAAGAAGCATTAAGATTTATGCGTATGCATCATATAGATGATTTAAAAATTGAACAGGTGCAACAACATGCTTTGGTTACTCTTAATGCGATAGTGAAAGAAACATTGGATGAATATACGAACGATGAAAACCATGATAGAGTTGAGCACCATAAAAAAGTAATTTTTGAGCTTGAACATATATTTGACGAACCTTAGCAATTTTTTTATATACCGTGTTGTAGCATCGTTTTAATGTGCTACAACGGCTAAGGCTATGCATAGTAATTTTAACGACTTAAAAACAAAACAATGGAAGAAGTAAAAAAATATCTATTAGATATAGGATTTGATGATGCTCACTTACCTGAATTATTTAACGATGATGATAAGAGTACTTATACAATACCCGAACTTATGCAAGCATACACAGATCATAAGTTAAAATTATTAGGCATAGCCAATGTTAGCATTACCGAAGGGCAGTCTTGCAAATGCGGAAACAAAACATTTACACACAGACACTCGAATTGGATTGAATGTACCTCTTGTAACCAAATCAAAGTTTTGCAAGATTAATGCTAACACCAAGCTAAAATTAAGCTTGAGCGACCCGTAGGGTTAATTTTAGCAGCTGTTGGCATTATCCAAAATCTAAACTATTAGTATCACTAAACTAACACAAAGAAAAAATTTGTATGTTTGTATCGCACGAATGTTTTAGGAGAGATCCAAAACTACATTTTAACGATAAGTCGCTGCCCATGGGTAGCATTCCCGAAAGGTATGTAAGTCCGTTCCTAGAACGTTCGTGCAACCCTAAAGGCAGCGGCGCATACAAAAACTTTTTCGACATGCACGGAGAAAAAAATTTTGTAACTCAGGACACCGTATGGGTCCAGGTTACGCCTGCACAACAAAAGCTGCTCTCACTACTTTCCCATTTAGAGGCAGAAGATTATTACAATTCCTTAAAGCAAGTCCATTACCTGGGCACTTATTGCGTGGACAAGGATATGTTAGAACTATGGCAAAACGGCTATGTACACAATCTGCTAGATGCCATTCAGGAAATTAAACAAGAACACTTCATTAACAATTTAAAAACAGCGTAACTATGAAAACAATGGAATTTTTGTACCAAGAAAATGAAATACATTTTGCTCTACAAAATGAAGGCAATGTTATGATTAACGCCACCGAAATGGCCAAAATGTTCAACAAAAGAATTGACCACTTTTTAAAGGCTGATCACACAAAGAAATTTATTGAACATTTAGAAAAAGACTATGCTCAGTTTCCTCCATATGGGGGAAACGAGACTCCTAAAATTTTAGTTACAAATAGAAATTTAGGAACGTTTATGAGTGAGGCCTTGGCTTTAAAGTTTGCAGCTTGGTTAGATGTTGAATTTGAGGTTTGGGTTTATAAGAAGATTCAGGAAGTAATTTTTGGCAACTACAAAAAGCATTGGGAAGCACATGCTATACAGGAAGCTGCCAAGGTAGAAATGGAAACCTTAAAGAAAGAAATGCTCACCAATTCTTCCTTGGAAGCAAACAGAGCGTATTTTGAAGCCGAGAAAAGGATGAAGGATGCCAAGAACTCCAAAACTAAGGCCATACGGCACCAGTACAGGTTGTTCAATGGTGAGTAGTGAACAGTAAGGATATTCTGCATTAAGGCCCCAGACGTTTGTCCGGGGCTTTTTTTATATGTAAAATGTTAAAGTTTCTTAATATATTTGCGTGCACGCAAATATATACTATCTTTGAGGTATAGAAATTAATTATTCATTTAAACGCTGGCGGCAACAGCACAATACGGCACCAAGATCATGACAGCATTAGAAACTATCCAAAAAATCAAAGATCCCGCAAAAGGTTTCAACTCTTTATATAAAGCAAAAGCACGGGAGCACGTTGGGGACCTTATTAGTTTAGGTCGTGTATGGCCAGCTACAAAAGCACAAGCCGTTAAAGTTGCTAGAAAAGGATACTTTGACGTTATCTACAATACAGACATAGAGGAGCTGATAGAGCCGCTAATGAATAAGCACGGTCTTAAAGGAGACTATTCATTAACGAAGAGCAAAAGATTCTGCCGGTTGAACAACTTCAACGAATTTATAATAGCTCTAAAAAAGGAATTCAATTTTTAAAGTAAAACAATGAACAACGAAAACACACAGGGCGAGTACTGGAAAGTGCTTGCCCTTTTCTTTGAGAACGCCATGAAGGCCAAAGGAATGAACAGGACGCAATTAGCAGAACAGGTTGGGGTGCACAGCTCCACCATTAAAAGATTCTTTGAACTGGAATTTTGTCTAAAATTTGATGTGGTTCTGGATATTGTCCGCGCATTGGAGCTAAACATTTTCTTTGAAACCAGGGAAGAAAGCGCAGAAATGAACAAATGGTTTGAGGATGCCATGGAACAATTAGGCCGTAGACCGGACAAACTCCCTAAAAACTAAGTATATGAAGAAAAATACAGACGAAATAATAAGGCATCAGATTAAGATGGCAAGAATTAGAGAGATGAAAAACCCAAAGATCTTAATTAATACAAAACACTTTGAAGACTTTGAAAAGGAAATTCAGGCCAAAGTAACTAATTTTAAAACAGGGGACAATCCAACGTATGAAGGTATACCAATTATAAAGAATGATTTTGTTCAGCCTGGCAATATATTTATTTACGACGATGTTTTGAGTACTGCAATGCCGCCCCTGAACAAGTAATTAAAATTAGTACAGTTTTTAACGCCCTGGACTTTTGTCCGGGGCTTTTTTGTTTCCGGTTCCGTAAGCATATCCTCTCCCCTCCTTTGCTCAATTTTTTAATTTCCCCCGCACCCCCTTTTGCAATAAAAAACTTTTTAGAGAAATATAGGGGCGCATTTTGGGTACAACGGTTCAAC
>CAXAVP010000141.1:0-11212 GCA_963972175.1 uncultured Arenibacter sp. | reverse complement strand
AAGGCCGAAAAAATAGCGGGAAAATTTAATCTGATCGTAAAAGATTACGGGGACCTACAAACCGAAATACGCAATACCGATGTGCTCATCGTAGCCACCGGGGCCCAATCCCCTACCATATCCAAAGAACTTATCTACACCAAGAAACCTTTGTTGGTCCTGGATCTGTCCATTCCCAAGAATGTTTCGGACAATATAAGTGAACTGGAAAACGTAACCCTCATACATCTGGATCATTTATCACAAATGACCGATGATACCCTGGAAAAAAGAAGACAATCCATCCCACAGGCAGAAGCCATTATAGAAGAGGTAAAAGACGATTTTATAAAGTGGTTGGAAACCAGAAAATTTGCTCCCGTGATCAAGGCTTTAAAGAAAAAATTAAAGACCATGAAAGATGAGGAATTGGATTTTCAAAGCAAGAAAATTTCCGATTTCAATTCCATTCAGGCAGATATTATCTCCGAACGCATTATCCAAAAGATTACCAAACAATTTGCCAACCACCTCAAGGATACAGAAATAGATTCCGACACCAGCTTGGAACTTATTCAACGCGTTTTTCAATTAGAACTGGAGCCCAAATGAGCAAAACAATCCGAATTGGCACCCGAGATAGCCAGTTAGCCCTATGGCAAGCACAAACCGTGCAAGCGCAATTGGAATCCCTGGGCTATGACACCCAAATCATTTCAGTAAAATCCACAGGCGACCTCCTGCTGGACAAACCCCTGTACGAACTGGGCATTACCGGAATTTTCACCAAGACACTGGACATAGCCATGATTAATGGCCAGGTGGATATTGCCGTACATTCCATGAAGGATGTACCCACCAAACTGCCCCAAGGAATGTTGCAGGGTGCAGTACTTCCACGGGCCAATACCAGGGACATTCTTGTATATAAAAATTTAGATTTTCTAGAAAACCAAGGCACCATTGCCACCGGAAGCCTAAGAAGACAGGCCCAGTGGCTCCATAAATACCCAGACCATAAAGTAGTGGATTTACGGGGAAATGTAAATACCCGACTCCAAAAACTACAGGATAACGCATGGGATGGGGCCATATTTGCCAAGGCCGGTCTGGAACGTATACAGGTACTGCCCCCTAACCATATAGACCTGAACTGGATGATACCGGCACCGGCACAAGGGGCCATGGTGGTGGTAAGTATGGAAAACGATCCCTACTCCACGGAAGCGGTTAGAAAACTCAATGATAAAACAACAGAAATCAACACCCACGTGGAAAGGGAGTTTTTACAAGTGCTGGAAGGAGGTTGCACGGCACCCATCGGTGCCATAGCTACCATTGATAATGACAGCCTGAATTTTGAGGGTGTATTGCTATCCCTTGACGGGAAACAGAAAATAGCTGTTAAAAAATCGATTTCTACCCAAAATTATAAAGATTTCGGAAGAACGTGTGCCCAAGAAATATTGAACAATGGTGGCTCTGAAATGATGGTGGAGATAAAAAAGGAATTGGCATGATCCCGCTTGGGAACAAGAAACCATAGTAGCATGAGCATACGCCTTCTATCCACAAAGATCCTTACCCCCTCCCAAAAGGCCATCCTAAGCAACAGTCAAATTTTAGTGGACAATTATGAGGCCATACAGATATCGTATATACCCACAGAAATAGACCCCTATTATAGAAATCTCATTTTTACCAGCCAACATACAGTAAAGGCTTTTATACAGAACTACCCCAAAACAGCCCTAAACCTCCAAGAATTAAAGGCCTATTGCGTAGGTGAAAAAACTGCGGCATTGGTTACGGCACAGGGCATTCCAGTAGTGGAAATGACCCATTACGGTGCACAATTGGCACAAAGACTAGTGGAGAAACACCCAGAAAAAACATTTTTATTTTTGTGCAGTAATAAGCGTAGGGATGACATCCCTGACCTTTTAACAAAACACAAGGTAGCATATAAGGAACAGATAGCTTATCAAAATACCCCAAATCCCCTTACCTTTGCTGCCGATTATAAGGGCATACTCTTCTTTAGCCCCAGTGGCGTGCAAAGTTTTATGTCCAACCACCGTATTGGAAACAGTGTTGCTATTTGTATTGGCACTACCACCGCTGCGGAAGCCAAAAAACACAGTAAAAATATTATCATATCCAACAATCCAACCGTAGAAAGCGTATTGGAAAAGGCGGTGGAACATTTTAAAACACAAACAAACTAACACAGCATATTACATGGGAGAAACCCATTTGCAACCATTGGCATAACAAGCAGCATATAAAACAACATTCAAAAAACTGAATATTTAAAAGTCTAACAACCGTATAGTATGAGCATAAAAAACGACTTATTTTTAAGAGCATTAAAAGGGGAAACAGTAGAGCGCCCACCCGTTTGGATGATGCGCCAGGCAGGTCGCTATTTACCGGAATTTATGGCCATACGCGAAAAGTACGATTTCTTTACACGCTGTAGGACCCCGGAATTGGCCAGTGAAATAACCGTACAGCCCATTCGCCGATACGGTATGGACGCCGCTATTTTGTTCAGTGACATCTTGGTAATACCCCAAGCCATGAATATAGAGGTAGAGATGAAACCCAATTTCGGACCCTATCTACCCCACCCGGTACGGGACCAAAAAGGCGTAGACGAGGTTATAGTCCCAGATGTTAATGTGGAACTGGATTACGTAATGCAGGCAATTAAGGCCACCAAGGAATTATTGAACAACGATATTCCACTAATCGGTTTTGCCGGTTCACCCTGGACCATACTCTGCTATGTGGTACAGGGTCAGGGAAGCAAGACCTTTGACAAGGCCAAGGAATTTTGTTTTACCCAACCCATAGCTGCCCACCAACTTCTTCAAAAAATAACCGATACCACCATTGCCTACCTAAAGGCCAAGGTAAAGGCCGGTGTCAACGCCGTACAGGTGTTCGATTCTTGGGGAGGAATGTTATCCCCAACAGATTACCAGGAGTTTTCTTTTCAATACATTCAGCAAATAATAGACGCCCTAAAAGAAGAAGCCCCTGTCATAGTTTTTGGAAAGGGATGCTGGTTTGCCCTGAGCGATATGGCCAAGTCCGGCGCTGCAGCCTTAGGAGTGGATTGGACCTGTACCGCACGTAATGCCCGCTACCTTAGTGGCGGCAATATCACCCTGCAAGGAAATTTTGATCCCGCCAGATTGCTATCCCCACCCGCAGAAATAAAGAAAATGGTCACCCAAATGATTACCGACTTTGGAAAGGACAAATACGTTGTTAACCTAGGTCATGGCATCTTACCCAATGTCCCCATAGACCACGCCAAAGCCTTTATAGATGCCGTAAAAGAGTACCAACAGTAAACAATTAACAGTAGGGCGTATCCCTTTTATCCACTTTACCGGGATAAAAGGGTCGCGCTTTCCGTTATATCTTTTATTTTTAAGGAAGGAAACACCAACCTTAGGTTATGGTGCAAAAAGCACCAAAGCATAAAAATAAAAGGATGTCACTGCAATCGCTTACGCAAAAACAACAATATGATAAAGCATATTCTAAGCGGTATTAAGGCCTATTTTGGCAGCTTTAAGCTCATTTCCCAACTGGGTCTTTGGAAGTATTTCTGGGTTCCCATTCTACTCAGTATCCTTATCGCCGCCCTAATATTTTCGGTAGCCTATTCCCTATCCGATACCATAGGCAGCATGCTATCCCAGTGGTGGACCTGGGATTGGGGACAACAAACCGTTTATCTTATAAGCGAAGTATTTGGCGGAATCCTAATCCTAATTTTGGGATTTATACTTTACAAACATATGGTTATGGCCTTCTCAGCCCCCTTTATGGGACCAGTTTCCGAAAAAATAGAGGCCCACTTAAGCGGAAGGAATCCGCAAAACCTGAAACACACCTCATTTGCTGCTCAGCTCTGGCGAGGAGTACGTATCAACCTTAGGAACCTAACGATGGAAATTCTACTGACTATTCCCATAATTCTAATAGGCCTAATCCCCATAGTTGTACTGATTTCCGCCTTCCTCCTTTTTATGGTACAAGGCTACTATGCCGGTTTTGGAAACATGGATTATACGCTGGAAAGACACTATTCATATAAGGAAAGTATTAGGTTTGTTAAAAACAACAAGGGAATCGCCATTGGAAATGGCATAGTATTCATGCTTTTCCTCTTTATCCCGGTTGTTGGGGTCATCTTGGTCTTACCCTTATCGGTAACGGCCGCCACGGTCCAAACGGTGGAACTTTTGAAATTGAAAAAAGAAACTGACTAGTCACAAGACCTGCTAGGTCGAGAAGATATCAAGTCCTGCGAGGTTTCCAAAAACAGCAAGACCTGCGAGGGCGAAAACAACAAGACCTGCGAGGTTTCCAAAACCTTGTAGGTCTAGAAACATGAAAAAAAACTGACCCAAGGATTGGAGCAAAACCTACAAGGTGCCAAAGACCTTGCAGGTTAGATAACAACAAAAGGCAACAGGATACCTGCCAAGGAAAAAATAGCATGACCTGCGAGGGCGAAAACAACAAGACCTGCGAGGTTTCCAAAGACCTTGCAGGTTTAAACAGGAACCAAAAAACAACAATGATGAAACTGCAAAAACTCGAAACAGACAGATATTATCATATTTACAACCGAGGAATAAACGGCACTCTTATCTTTAGGTCCCAAGAAAATAAAGCCTATTTCCTAAAACTGATGAACAAGTATTTGTCTCACAAAGTTTCTATTCTTGCCTTTTGTTTAATGGACAATCATTACCATATGGCGGTCCAGGTTATTGAGGAAGAAAAAATAGTAACTCAATCATTTTCCAATCTTTTCAATGCTTATGCCAAAGCTTTCAATAAAATGTACAATAGAACTGGTAGTCTTTTTGAAAAACATTATAGAAGAATACTAGTACAAGACATCAATTATTTAAGGAACCTAATTACCTACATAAATACGAATCCAGCATATCATGGCGTAAACAAAGACTTTAAAACATTCGAATATTCTTCTTATCGCTCCACAGTTCTCCAACATAGCAATGAAGGTATAGCCCCAATTGCAAAAGAAGAAGTAATAAACCTTTTCGGAGATACAGAGAATTTTGAATATTTGCATGAACAAAAAATAAAATTAAATATAAACAGATTAGATTTGGAGTGATAAGACCTGCGAGGTTTCCAAAACGGCAAGACCTGCGAGAGCGAAAACAGCAAGACCTGCGAGGTTTCCAAAACCTTGTAGGTCTGAGCATTGGAAACAGAAAATGGACCCGAGGGTTGAAACAATACCTACAAGGTGTCAAAGACCTTGCAGGTTAGATAACAACAGAAGGCAACAGAATACCTGAAGGGGGAAAAATAGCATGACCTGCGAGAGCGAAAACAGCAAGACCTGCGAGGTTTCCAAAAACCTTGTAGGTCTAAAACCAAGAAAAAAAACCGACCCAAGGGTTGAAACAATACCTACAAGGTGCCAAAGACCTTGCAGGTTAAGAAGTCGAAATAAAAGAACATGAAAGATAAATTTTACGCTTACATTCAACAGCTACAAGATACCATAACCTCCAAATTGGAAATGGTAGATGGCATCGGAAAATTTAAAGAAGATATCTGGGAGCGACCAGAAGGTGGTGGCGGACGTTCAAGAGTAATCCAAAATGGGGCCGTATTTGAAAAAGGCGGTGTAAATATTTCTGCCGTCCATGGTGCCCTACCAGAAAGCATGCAAAAATACTTTGGGGTAGAAGAAGCCGATTTTTTCGCCTGTGGACTTAGTTTGGTCATCCACCCCAAGAATCCCATGGTCCCAACGGTTCACGCCAATTGGCGCTATTTTGAAATGTATGACAAGCAAGGCAAACTGGTAGACCAATGGTTTGGTGGCGGACAAGACCTTACCCCCTACTATCTTTTTAACGAAGACGCACAGCATTTTCACATGGTTTGCAAGTCGGCCTGTGATAAGCACCACCCAGAATTCTATGCCACCTATAAAGCCAAATGCGACAACTATTTCTGGAACTCCCACAGGAACGAAGCACGGGGAGTGGGTGGGCTTTTCTATGATTATTGCAAGGCAAATAAGGAGATGTCCATGGAAGACTGGTATTATTTTGAGACCGAAGTAGCCAACAGTTTTTTGGAAGCCTACGTCCCTATAGTAGAAAAAAGAAAGGACCTCCCCTATACCAAAGAACAACGGGACTGGCAAGAAATACGTCGCGGCCGTTATGTGGAGTTTAACCTGGTACATGACAAAGGTACCCTGTTTGGCCTAAGGACCAATGGAAGAATAGAAAGTATACTCATGAGCCTACCCCCACATGTGCAATGGGTGTACGATCATAAACCCGAAAAAGGAAGTGAAGAGGAGCGTTTAATAAAAGTACTTGCCCAACCTAGGGAATGGGTATAACCAAACCAAAAGAGCATGGGCAAAAAAGGAAAGGAAAAAAATACGGTCAACAAAGCCAAACACACCAAGCTTCTCAATAGGAAAAAAAACAAACTCAAAAAAGAAAAAGAAACCCGAAAAGAGCGATTGAAGGCAATTATAGCGCTATCCAGGGAAAGTCAAAAGTCAGAAGAAAAGTAAGGCGCACCAATAACAGGCTGGTCATAAGCCACAAATAGAAAAAATAATGAACTGTCCCTGTGGATCCAATAAACCTTATGCCAACTGCTGTGAGTTGGCCCATAAAGACCTTTCGGCCGTTGCAACCGCAGAGCAATTGATGCGCTCCCGTTATACGGCCTTTACAATGGCCAAGGGTGACTATCTCATGGCAAGTCACCACAGCTCTACAAGACCCATAAAAGAAAAAAAGGCCATAGAAGACTGGGCCAAATCCGTAAACTGGATTAGATTGGAGATTTTGGACAATAAAAAAGGAGGTATAAAAGACCAAAGCGGTACGGTTACCTTCAACGCCTATTATTTTGAGAAGGGTAAAGTGGAGATTATCCATGAAAATTCGGCCTTTATCAAGGAAAAGGGTGTTTGGATGTATTTGGGGCCGGCAGACCAGTAGCAAGATCAACCTTTACTATATAGGGAATATGGACTTGTTCCATTATCTTTGATATTTAAAATTACAAACCATGTATCCAATTAGAAGAAATAGAAGACTCCGCACCAACGCTGCCATAAGATCCCTTGTACGGGAAACCATAATCTCACCCAGTGATTTCTTAGTGCCACTATTCATAGTTGAGGGGAAAGGAGTAAAGGAAGAAATCCCGTCTATGCCCAACTACTACCGTTATAGCTTGGATTTACTGGAAAAAGAAGTAAAGGAGCTTTGGGCCATGGGCCTTACATCGGTGCTATTGTTTGTAAAGGTACCGGACCACTTAAAGGACAACAAAGGCAAGGAAGCGGTAAACTCCAATGGCCTGATGCAAAAGGCCATTAAAACGGTAAAAAATACCTGTCCGGAAATGCTGGTAATGACCGATGTGGCCTTGGACCCCTACTCCTCCTACGGCCATGATGGCATAGTAGAAGATGGTAAAATAATCAACGATGATTCTGTTGAAGTCTTGACCAATATGAGCGTAAGCCACGCAGAAGCTGGGGCCGACTTCGTAGCGCCGAGCGATATGATGGACGGCAGGATATTGAGCATCCGAGAAGCCTTGGAGGATGAAGGATTTGTGGATACCGGTATCATGAGCTATAGTGCCAAATACGCCAGTGCCTTCTATGGTCCCTTTAGGGATGCCTTGGATTCCGCACCGGGTTTTGGAGACAAAAAAACCTATCAAATGGATTATGCCAATAGGTTTGAAGCCATAAAGGAAACGGAAATGGACATTGATGAAGGTGCCGATATTGTAATGGTAAAACCAGGGCTCTGTTATTTGGATATCGTACGTGAAATAAAAAACGAGGTAGATGTCCCAGTAGCTGTATACCAGGTCTCAGGGGAATATGCTATGGTAAAAGCCGCGGCAGAAAAGGGCTGGTTAGACCATGATGCTGTAATGATGGAACAATTGACCGCAATAAAAAGGGCAGGAGCCAATATAATTGCCAGCTACTTTGCCAAGGACGCCATTCGTGTCCTGGGTTAGAAAAAAGTAACCCATGGTAGGGCATATATTCTACCCAATCCATAAACACCCTTATTTACGTGACCATAGTTATGAGAGCACTATTTTTTATCCTTACGGGACTTTTTATGATTCCCATGCAATCCCAAGATCTTACAATCCCCACCTTTTTGGAAAAATGGGAAAATTCCAGGGATTATCTTCTGGCCGTAGCAGAGGCCATGCCCGAAGAAAAATTTGATTTTAGACCTACGGACAGACAAATGGAGTTTAAGGAACAGCTATTACATATTAAAAGCAATATGGATTGGCTGGCAACCAACTACTTTGGTGCCGAAAAGGCGTCTGGCAACAGTAATGGTCGGGATACACTTTCCAAGGCAGAAACCCTGGAAATTTTAAAAATCGCCTTTGATAGGGTAAGCAGTGTGTTGCAACATACCGCATCGTCTGCCTTGTCCGAGGAAGTGGATTTTTTTACCGGGACCAAAACCAAATTGCAAATATTAAATTTGTTACAAGATCATGTATCCCATCATAGGGGTCAGCTAATTGTATACTTAAACCTCAACAATATAGAGCCCCCCAAATATGTGGGCTGGTAAATTAGAATAGCATGGGCAAAAGAATACTTACTTACTTTTTATTGGCATCAACGGCATTCCTCAATGTACAGATACTTAGCTCCCAAGCCTTGAAATTGGACTTGCTTACCTATGCCAACCCTTCGGCAGTGGGAATGGATTCCCTCTACATACATGCCAAGGTAGACTCTATAATGACTATGGCCATCAAGGAAGAGGCCTTCCCGGGAGCACAGGTACTGGTGGCCAAAAACAGCAAGATAATTTTCCACAAAGCCTACGGATTCCACACCTACGACAGTCTGCAGGCGGTAGGGCTGACCGATATCTATGACTTGGCCTCCGTAACCAAGATAATTGGCCCATTGCCCGCTTTAATGAAATTGCACGATCAGGGAAAGCTAGATTTGGACGCCCCCTTTAGCACCTATTGGCCAGATTGGAAAAATAGGAGGGATAAAAAAGACCTAAGCGTTAGGGAGGTTTTTGCCCATCAGGCCGGATTGATACCCTATATCATATTCCTTCAGGATGTGATGAAAAAGAACGGATCCTTAAAAAAACGCTTTGTTCGGCATCAACCTGACGACAAGTTTAGCTCCCGAGCCTATGAAAACATTTATATCAAGGATAAGTTTAAAAAGAAAATATACCGCAAGATAAAACGCTCCAAGGTTTCGGATATCAAAAAATACAAGTATTCCGGGCTTACCTTTTTATTGTATCCGGAGATGATCTCACAAATGACAGCAACGGATTACGAAACCTATTTGACTCAAAATTTTTACGCCCCATTGGGAGCCACTACACTGGGATTTAAGCCCAAAACCAAAAATTATCCCAACAATATAGTGCCTACGGAATTGGATACCTTATTTAGACATGGGCTCACCAAAAACTGGGTACACGATGAAAACGCGGCTCTCATGGGAGGGGTATCTGGCAATGCCGGTCTTTTTGCCTCTGCAACAGATTTGGCAAAAATGATGCAAATGTATATGAACTACGGCAGTTATGGAGGAAAACGCTATTTATCCGAAGAAACGGTACGGGAATTTACCAGGGTGCAATATCCTGATAATGATAACCGTAGGGGGCTTATCTTTGACAAACCAGAATTGAACAATGGGGAACTTAGCCTTGCGGATTCCTATCCCGCACCTAGCGCCAGCCCGGAAAGTTTTGGCCACAGTGGATTTACGGGCACCTTTGTATGGGCCGACCCCACCCATGAGTTGGTATATATTTTTTTATCCAACAGGGTGTACCCTAGCAGAACGCACAGCAATATCTATAAATACAATATTCGCTCAGCAGTACAACAGGTTTTTTATGAAGCCAATGTTAATTGAGGTAGGCAATTCTTAATTTATTAGTACATTAGTCCTTTATACTTTTCTATGGGGTTACTTATTTTTTATGCATTAATTTCGATCCTCGTATCCTTTCTATGTTCCATTTTGGAGGCGGTTTTACTGAGTGTTCCACAAACATTCATCAATCTCAATAAAAAAGAGAATAAAAGCTACGCCTCAGAGTTGGAAGTATTGAAAAAAGATGTGGACAAACCGCTTATTGCCATTCTCACCCTTAATACCATTGCGCATACCGTTGGGGCGATCCTGGTAGGGGTACAGGCCAAGGTGGCCTATTCCGAACTCTATGCAAATGCCAATATATCCATGCTGGGAATGGATTTTACCGAAGCCAGTATGGTTGGGTTGGTTTCTACCATCATGACCATATTAATTTTGGTAGCCTCAGAAATTGTCCCAAAAACCATAGGGGCCACCTATTGGAGACAATTGGCACATGCTAGCACCATAATCCTAAAATTTATGGTCTGGTCCCTAAAATGGACCGGAGTTTTATGGGTCTTACAACTTTTCACAAAGCTGATAGGAAAAAAAGGAGTGCATGCCAGCATGTTTAGCCGGGAGGATTTCAGCGCTATGACCGACCTTGCGCACGAAGAGGGTGTTTTTGAAGAATCGGAATCCACCATTATTAGAAATTTATTGCATTTTGACGAGGTTCAGGTAAAAGATATTATGACACCTCGGGCAGTAGTCAAAATAGCTAGTGAAGCTGAAACTATTAAGGATTTCTACAACGCCAATAGGAATATGCCTTTCTCCAGGATACCCGTTTACAGCAAGAAAATAGATAATATAACGGGCTTTGTACTCAAGGATATGATTTTGGAGGAAATAATCAACAATAATGGAGATGCCCCACTTTCTTCCATAAAAAGGGAAATATTGGTCAGCCACCGAGGAATGCCCATTCCCGAGCTCTTTGAGACCTTTATTTCCAAAAGGGAACACATATCCCTAGTAGTAGACGAATATGGCTCTGTTAGCGGCGTAGCCACTATGGAGGATATATTGGAGACTTTATTGGGACTGGAAATTATGGACGAAAGTGACAGTGTGGAAAATTTACAGCATTTGGCCCGTAAGAATTGGAAAGAACGAGCCAAACGATTGGGGATAATAGATCAAACCGATAACTTGGAGTGATGGAGACGGCCTACGTAAAAACCCCTTTGGGAATGGCCAAAATAGAAGGGGATGAACACG
>CAXAVP010000140.1:0-11221 GCA_963972175.1 uncultured Arenibacter sp. | reverse complement strand
CTAAGGAAGTCAAGCATGAATTGAGAGTACTAATCCAAATTCTTTTTATTTATCAATCTCTTGTATATAAAACGGCTGGATTATAGCCAAGGCTGTATAGTACCTAATTAATATATTTCAATCGTCTAAATGACATCTTTAATTTCTAAATTTACACCTATGGAAAAAAGAAACTCAGTATTCATAGCCTGCAGTTTGGATGGATACATAGCCGACAGAAATGGTGACCTGGATTGGTTGTATTCCGTTCCAAATCCAGATCGTCAAGATATGGGGTATAGTGCATTTATGGAGCGCATAGATGCCTTGGTAATGGGGCGGCATACCTTTGAAATGGTCTGTAGTTTTGACTGTGATTGGCCATACAAACAACCGGTTTTTGTGCTTAGTAATACTATGTCGGCAATTCCTGAAAAATATAGGGATAAGGCCAAATTGATCAATGGATCATTATCTGACATCTTGGAAAGGATACATCAAATGGGCTTAAAAAGGCTATATGTGGACGGGGGAAACACCATTCAGGGCTTTTTAAGGGAAGATCTCATAGATGAGATGATCATCACTGTTTTTCCGATTTTATTGGGAGGTGGCAGTCCTTTGTTTTCAGAGCTTCCAAAAGAAGTGGAATTTAAATTGAAAGGGTCAACCGTATTTTTGGGACAATTGGTACAGAACCATTTCCAAAGAGTACGATAATATTCACATCACAATTTTATAGTTACTGTTTAGGGGTAATATTAGGTTATAGATTATTATGAATTGGATTTTTCTTGTTATAGCAGGCTTGTTTGAAGTGGCCTTTGCTGCCTGTTTGGGAAAGGCAAAGGAAACCTCAGGTATGGAGGCATCTTATTGGTACCTTGGGTTTTTGGTATGTTTGGGTATTAGTATGTTTTTGTTGGTAAGGGCAACCCAAGAATTGCCCATTGGGACAGCCTATGCCGTATGGACGGGCATAGGGGCCGTTGGTACCGTATTGGTAGGTATACTGATATTTAAAGAGCCGGCCACTTTTTGGAGAATGTTTTTTATTTTCACTTTAATAGGTTCCATAATAGGCTTGAAGTTTGTATCCAATTGATTTAAAGATTATACTTCTTTATTTTCACGGTTAATAGAAGGACTTATCCCTAATTTAGCGGTTGACAGGCACAGACAGCTGATAATAATTAGGATGATGCGAAAATAAAAAGCTGCATCAATGTAGACTACATTTTGGATTAGGACTACTAAGTAAATCAATTGCTCTTATTCAACCTTTACTGCACATCAATAAAAGTTAAATCCAGTAAATGTCCGGTGATTGAGCCTTTCTTTTTTAATTTTATACCCCAAACAGCGAATGTATAGTGTACGCCATAGTTGAAATAGAAACCACCGGACTTAGGGGTGAGGATAATAGAATTACCGAAGTATGTATTTTGGTACACGATGGCGATAAGATAATCAAAGAATTTACCTCCTTGGTCAATCCGGAAGTGTCCATTGGTTATAAGGCCTTAAGGAAAACCGGTATTAGTGATGAAATGGTACTGTCCGCACCTAAATTTTATGAAATAGCCAGGGAGGTGGTAGAACTTACACGGGACTGTATATTTATTTCACATCATGTAAATTATAATTTCAACGGTATTAGGAATGAATTGCAGTCCTTGGGAGCCAGCTTTAAACGCAGGAAAAAATCAACCTTAAGCTTATCCCGCAAAGTAATTCCGGGACAGCAAAGCTATAGTTTGGGAGCCTTGTGTACTCAACTGGGCATTCATCTTCCGGAACGGTATGGAGCCAGGGACAAGGCAAAAGCAACGGTGAGTTTATTGGAGCGGTTATGGGCGCTGGATAGCAATGGGGTTATAGATTTTAATTTGAACGGTAAATCGGCTCAAACAAGCCTGCCCCCACAGTGGCCTAAATCAGCGGTGGCTTCCCTACCAAATGTCACAGGGGTCTATTATTTTAAAAACACCGAGAAAAAGATTATCTACGTGGGTAAGGCCAAGGATATAAAACAACGGGTTTTAAGTCACTTGTACAGTAAGGCCCACAAAGAAATGCGACTCTGTTTTGAAACGGCCCACATTGACTATACCCATACGGGCAGTGAGTTGGTGGCCCTTCTTTTGGAATCGGATGAGATAAAAAAACACCTTCCTAAATTTAATCGTGCTCAAAAGCGAACCGGATATCGCTATGGAGTGGGGGCCTATTTGGACAATAACGGCATAACCAACTTGTTCTATGATCGCTTGAGTAAGATAAAATCCCCATTGGCGTGCTTTTATAACCAAGGGGAATGTACCGCCTTTTTGGAGGACTTGTGTGAGAACTTTGAGCTTTGTCCCCGGTTTTGCAATTTACAGCAAATTTCAGGTGGCTGTTTTCATTTTCATATTAAAAAATGCCGAGGAGTTTGTAGGGAAACGGAAAGCGTGGAATCCTATAACAAACGTGTAGACAGTGCGTTAAAACCACTTGAGGGGGATACAAAAACCTACATTATAAAAGCCCAGGGTAGAAAGAAGAATGAAGAGTCGGTCATCTTGATAGAAAATGGGATTTATAAGGGCTTTGGATTTTTGAACAAGAGAAGAGGAATTAAGTATTATGAGGAGTATAAAAAACTAATTACTCCAATGGCCGATAACAATGATGTTCAAAAAATCCTAAGACGATATTTAAAGAGAAGCGATAGGGAATCCTTGTCTTTGGATTATTGGCAGGAAATACCAGCGCAGAACAACCGCACTTTATCAGTTGTAAAGTCGACAGAAATGTAACGTATTGAATCCAATATCATCAAATTATAGTAATAAATATAATTAAGATGAAGGGCTTTACGTTTCCTTACCGGGTAAAATAATTGGAAAAAAATTATCTCAATCATTTGACAACAGAGGTTAGGCGTCCCATTATGGCAGCGAAAAGGGCAATGTATATTTCACTTTTGCTCTGCACTATAGGGAAATAACCACATTGCCTTTCTTACGCCCGGTTTCTACATACCTATGCACCATAGGCACTTCTTCCAAGGAATATGTTTTATCTATGACTACTTTTAAGTTGTTGTTCTCCAGCAGTTCTGTGATTTCCTCTAGCATGGCAATAAGTTTTGGTATGGACAAAATACCTGTTGCGGAAAACTTGGCCTTTTTTCCTCCAATAAAGGATGTTGTTAACATTTGAAATAAGAGGGGAAGGGACAGTACCGGGGAGAGGTATAATCCATTTTCCACAAGGGCCTTTTTACTTTCTGAAAAGCTGCGTTTACCAATCGTATCAAAAATGATATCATATTTAGTAGCGGAGCTTGTAAAATCCGTTTTGGTATAATCAATAACATTTTGCGCTCCAAGGGACCTAACCAATTCCAGGTTAGTCGTACTACAAACGCCGGTAACCTCTGCGCCAAAATGTCTGGCCAATTGTACCGCGGAAGTACCTAAGCTGCCCGAAGCCCCATTGATCAATACATGGTAACCTTCTTTTATTCTTCCTAATTCCTTCAGGAAATTCCATGAGGTCAGGGTTCCATCGCAGATGGTAGCAGCCTCTTTAAAGGATATGTTTTTCGGCTTTCTTAGTACGACCCCGTTTTGAGGGATACATAAAAACTCGGCATTGGTACCCTGTCCAAAGGTAGACTCTCCAAATACATGGTCCCCTACCTGAAAATGATCTACATTTTTACCAATGGCTTCAATAACTCCAGAAAATCCGGTTCCCGTTATGGGGTGCTTAGGTTTGCTAAGGCCTAAAAACAGCCTGGCATAAAATGGTTTTCCCATACGCATCATGGTATCTGCAGTAGTGACACTTGCGGCCTTGATCTTTATGAGTATTTCGTCTTCCTTGGGCTCTGGTATAGGTATTTCAACCAGTTCAAGAACATCTGGGGAACCGTATTTTGAAGTGCTGATGGCTTTCATGTTTTTTCTCTTTTTATGGTTTAAAGGCTTATTTACTAAACTGTTGGTAATTGTCCGGGACACCTTTTCCTATACCAATACAGGGTCAAATGTATCCTATAAGCAATAATCAATCGTCCTGATTTTCAAATCGGAACATAAATAAAATTGTATTCCTTTTCGGGTACCATGTCTATGTTGTAAGGCATAGGTCGTAATTTTTACAAGTTTTAAAATCACTTTTTTAGCCATGAATGGAATAGGTTCATGGTCGCCTTTGGATAAGAGTTTTATTCCTTTTTAAGCTAGTTAAAACCTAGTATTTAATTAATCACAGTGGACACTTAATACCTGGTTTTCGGATATGGAGACGTTGGCTATGTTTTGCCCACTATGGATTTTTATGCAACCTAAATAAGGATTTCTGTCTACTCTTAAATCTATAAGGGCTAGGTTGTTGGTAAGGTCCAATGCATGGAGTATATTACTGCTAATATATAGGTGGGTCAATTGCTCATTAAATAGCAAATCAATCCCCTGTATATTGTTGTCCGATACCAAGAGGGTTTCCAACAAGGTATTGGAGCTAAGATCTATGGTAACTAGCTCATTGGAGATAAGTAGTATGTTCCTTAGCCTCTTGGCTGCCCCTGTATTTATTGTATGTAAAAGGTTGTGGGAAGCGAGCAGTGTTTCCAAGAATTCATTGTGGATCGTTAGTTCCTGCATGTCGTTAAAAGAAAGATTTAGATCTTTTAAGTGGGTGGCTTTGGCCAATCCTACAATAGAGTTAAGTTGGTTGGACTGCACATCCAAAAGCAATAAATTTGTATTGTTGCTTATATCTATGCTGGAAATATAGTTTCCCGCCAGATATAAGGTGTCTAAACTGGTATTGGAACTTAGATCTATATTCTCAATGTTATGTTGTGTGGCAATAAGCTTCTTTAAATTGACGAAGCCTTCTATACCGGTTAAATCTTCTATTACCCTATCACTGGAATAAGGTAGTTCCAAAACACCTACTTGGGCAGCGTCTTTTGCCAACATTTTTTGATTGATAATACCATCCGTATCTATACCTTGGTCTACCAATATCGCTTCAAAATTAGAATCTGGAATATCCAAATATAAGTCTTCTACAGCGCCTAATTCATTACTGTCGCAAGAGGTCAGCAGAAGGGTAATTATAATGGATAAGGTAATCAAAACCTCAATAATAAAGTTTCTGGCCATAACAAAATGGTTTTTAAATTATGTTCTAATACATTCCAAATAAATACTTACATCTGATTGGTATTTATTTAGCACAAAATTAAATGAAATGGTAATGGCAATCGTTCGGGTTTGAAAATTAGAACCTATTGGGCAACTATCTCCTTCCAATAGGCCCGTGGTGTAGTACCCATTATTTTTTTAAAATAGGTGTTAAACACGGTCTTGGAGTTAAAGCCACTTTCGTAGGCCAAAGCTAAAATAGTAAGATGTCTTTGCGAAGGGTCGGCTACTTTGGACTTAAAAGTTTCCAGTCGGTAAGTGTTTACAAAATCGGCAAAGTTTTTCCCATACCCTTCGTTCAGAAGTTGGGACAAATGATTTGAGGGAATCTCCAATTTTTCCGCCAATGCTTTTAGTGTTAGGTTGGGATCCAGATATGGCTTTTCTTCCACTAACAACTTATCCAATTCTTCCCTGTACACCTTAAGCTGTTTTTTGTTAAATAGCGACTTTTGATATTTTCTTTTGGTGGTTTCCAATGAACTTTTCTTTCCCAAGACTTTTATCTTGAGTTCTTGAAAACGGGGCATGTTGTAAAAAGGCTTAAGTATGGGGTCTACAAATAAATAGATCATCATTGGCAACCTGCTGGCTACTCCTTGCTCTATTAATTGTATGGTTTTTGACGTCTTCCCCAGTAATGCATTGCACAATATAAGTAGGTTTATTGCTCTGCCCATTAGATCGGTCTCCAAGGTAGCTTCTAATTTGGCTATTCCCTTTTCGGCTTTTTCAGTCTCTCCTAAAGCGGCATAGGCCATAGTGGTTCCGCCCAATCTCATCACGTCATCGGTCTCATCTTGGGGCAGTTTTTCAAAAAATGCCAAACCTTCTTGTGTCCTGCCCATCAATAATAGGGCCTGTCCCCAATATAAGGTAGAGGTTCTAAAATCCGATTTAAGTTCTACTCCTTTTTCGAAATTGCCAATAGCAGCGGCATATTTTTCCTCACAATAATCAATGAACCCCTTTAAATGATAATTCACTGAGGAAAAGGGATCTAGTTGAAGGGCTGTTTCAATATAAGTGCGTGCTGCAGCGTATTTACCTTCGGCTACCAATGTTGAGGCCATACTCGGATAATAGTCAACCAGCGGGCCTGCTTCATACACTTTGTTCAAATGCCTATAGGTTCCTGCTAGGTCCCATTTTTGAATGAGGCAGGCATATGATAAATGTAATTGACATTCCGGTAAATCTTCGTCTATTTCTATAGCCTTATCCAAAAATGGCTGTCCTTTGGCAAAAGCTATATGTAAGGGGAGCAATCCTATGGTTCCCAATAGAGTATATGCCAAATGCATTCCTAGATAGGGCAGGGCAAAATGGGGCCAATCCTCAATTATTTCTTCCAAAATAGTAATTCCTTTGTCAATATCGCCTTTTCCCATTTTTAGGATGTGATACCTACTTCTTAAATAGCGTTGATAGATAGCGGCGGGTACTTCGTAGCCTTTGACCAATTGATCCTCAATTTCAAAATGGCCTATGTGTTCCCGCAATCTTTCTGCAATAAGTAGGCTTATCTCGTCCTGAACGGCAAAAACATCCTCCAAGGAGCGGTCAAAGGTTTCTGACCAAAAATGATAGTCGTCCCGTACGTCTATTAACTGTGCTGTGATTCGCATCTTGTTGTGGGATAACCGTACACTTCCCTCTAAAATGGTAGATACATTTAGTTTTTCTCCTATCTCAGCAATGGGAAGGTTTATATTTTTAAAATGAAAAGCCGAGGTTCTGGAAGTTACTTTTAGTCCTTTTATTTTGGCTAGGGCATTTATGATCTCTTCTGTCATTCCATCACTAAAATACTCGTTGTCCGTATTGGAACTCATATTTACAAATGGAAGGACGGCTATGGTTTTTGTTTCTTTTGCAGGTAGGCCTTTTATTTCGGATCTCATGGGGACAACTATTCCCTTATTTGCAACAGCAAAGACTTCAACTGGGGTTGAAATGTTTTTTAATGGTACCAATCCTACCGACTTTGTTATGATGTGTGGATGGTTCTTGAGTTCATCGTTTAGTTTTGAGGATAAAAGAATAGAACCGGCCAGACCAAGGTTTTCAATTCGGGAGGCTAAATTAACCCCGTCCCCGTATACCTCGGTATCATCCAATACAATATCTCCCGTATGCAGACCTATCCGTAGGGGTAGGGGAGTGTCTTGCTGTAATTCCCGTTGTATTGCCAGGGCACATTCCACAGCTTCCAATCCGCTGCTAAAAATGCTTAGGGTACCATCACCATAGTATTGCAGTATCTCGCCGTGATAGTCCTCATGGTTTTTTTTAAACACCAGCCTATGGCGTGTTCGCATCTTTACAGCAGCACTTTCATCCCTTTGCATCAAAGCGGAATAACCAACTATGTCCGTAAACATTATAGCAGCCATTTGGCGCTTCTTTTGGCTCGACATTATAAATAAATCTTGGGCGGTTTTGAAATAAATATTGCACTTTCTCAATGTACAATATCTCAAATGTACAATAATTTATAGTATTACATTTTATTTCCACCTTCTGAAAAAGAGTGTAAATTTAACCTTGTTATTATAAAGTTTTCATACTCTACATGATAGGGCTATTACCTCCTCCAAAACGTACGGGCCTATAGAATTCTTCCTCACCTTAATGATGGAAGACGCCGTTGCGCCAAGGTATGGTAGTCATAGATTGTCCATGTTTTTTCAGAAAGAAGGAGATAGTATAAAAAAAGCTGAACATGTGTAGGGGCATGGAACTTAACTGTGTTTTTTGCTTAAGAATGTAGTCGGATTTTGCCAAAATAAAAGGATACTTGTACTAGAATAGAACCTTACTATCACTCTTTGGAGGTATTTTTAATAAATTTGATGGCATTTGCTTTATTGTGGCCGGCTAGGCTTTTTAGCACCTAATAGTCGCTAAATTTAGGGTGTTTAAGAAATTGCTACTTGGATACTCATGTTGATAACCAATGGGTCTTGGTAGTTAGGACGACGCTTTTATTAAATAAAGGTATATGCAGGGCAATACTAATAAATTATAACTTATGGGAGCACCCGATAAAAACAAAATCTTTCCCTTGGAAAATTACGATCGACTCTGTTTTTTAAAGAATATCATAAAAAACCCCAATATTCTCGTAGGTGATTATACCTATTACGATGATTTTGAGGACGTGGCCAATTTTGAAAAAAATGTAAAATTTCATTTTGATTTTGTGGGCGACAAGCTAATAATAGGTAAGTTTTGTATGATCGCATCCGATGTTTGTTTTATCATGAACGGGGCCAATCATCTTAGCAATGCTATTTCGGCATATCCTTTTGCAATATTTGGAAAGGATTGGAAACATGCCATGGAAGGCAAGAACTATCCTATAAAAGGAAATACGGTAGTAGGCAACGATGTATGGATAGGGTACAAGGCCACCATTATGTCCGGGGTGCAAATTGGGGATGGAGCTATTATAGCCAGTAGTGCAACGGTGGTGAAAGATGTAGAGCCCTATACTGTGGTAGGGGGCAATCCGGCCAAAGTGATCCGCAAACGTTTTTCGGAAGAAGAAATTGCCAAATTATTGAAACTGCAATGGTGGGACTGGCCCATTGAAAAGATCACTGAAAATGTAGATAAACTTACCTCAGAAAATATCTTGGACCTATTCTAATAAGTGGAGGTAATGGGTTGCCCACTGGCTTTTAGGGATTATAATTAATATTTCACTAAAAACGTCCTAAGGGTGGTATTGAATGTCGATAGAAGGAATGTAATTATGGAAAGGTAAGGGGGCATACATTTTTGCGGTACATTAGGGGACTAACTTTATAAAGTGTTAATTCTAATTGGGTACATAAAAAGAGTAGGTAGCTTTACTAGCGGGGATATGAACAATAAATTCTATTCAAATTAAATAACAATCCAAATTTAGGGATATGGTTTGTATTTATGTGAGCATTGGTTAAGTGAAATGATTAGAAATAAAAAAAAGCCAGTAGAAAGAGATCTACTGGCTTTTCAGCTTGGTTGGCTGGTTGGGTTTTTTTATTTGAAATCTGATACTTTTAATTGTTTCTGATCCCAGTATTCATCTTTTCTAAATTCATAGGTAGTGGGATTATATGTGCCCACCAAATCTACTTTGGTTTTCTCAGGTACAGTCATATCCATTGCCCAGTATACGGCATTTACCACTAGTCGCCTAGTTCCTTCTATGGTGAAGTCGACCGCCGAAAATGCGGTGGAGGTAAAGGCTTTTCCTTTTTTACCTCCGGGAATTTGATATGATTTGGTCCATGCTACGGGCATCAATGGAGAGCTTACGTCTTTGCCGTTGTTTGTTTTGGCAACCTCATCATCTGTAGGGCGCATTCCGTAGAACATATCGTTTTCATCAAACTCCCCTTTTCTATTCATCACCTTGCCCAAGATAATAGGTTGTGCATCTCCGGGTAGGGGTAGGCGAACTTCATAGACATCGGCAGAAGCCCAAACATCACCGTCCGATATACTATTGGCAATTCCGCTGTCCTTGCCTTCTTCAACTACTATTCCTTTGGTGCTCTGATGCTTGTGCTTTCCGTGATGGCTAACCCAATGCTCGCCAAGTATGAGTCTTCCAAAGCCACCGGTCCATTCTGTTTTATCACCTTTATAATAGTTTCCATAGTGCTTATAATTGGACACATCTTCTTCTTTAAAATTAAAGGCATGAGTTGCCGTTCTAAGACCTATTACGGGCTTTCCGGCCCTTAGGTAATCATCTATATGCTTCATTTGGCTGTCTGGAAGGGCTCTGAACCTTGTTGCAATAACCATTAGGTCGGCGGTATCCAGTGCCTCCAAGCCCGGAATGTTCTTAACATAGTTGGCATCAATTATTCCCGGGTTGGCCGGATCTTGGGCGAATAGAACGGTACAGTTAAAACCATGATGCTCTGAAAGGATTTTTGCCAATTGTGGCATGGACTCTTCAGACCTATATTCTTCGTCTCCAGAGATAAGAACAACGTGTTTTGCATTCTTGTCCGAACCTTCAAAAGTTAACCATTGTTGTGGTGTATCCGTATTTTCTACGGCCACCGCTTCTTTAGACTTGTCGGTTTTTTGCTCTTTACAAGCAAACATCACGAGGCAAACAAGAATAGGTAATAAATTTTTCATCATAAGATATTTAGATATAATAGTTAGGCGTTTTGGAACTGGTTATGTTATTTAATTCCCATTCCTTCCTTGATCAGTTTTAGGCCTTCTGTATAAATCTGCTCAGAAGGGGAGTAATCTCTCCAGACATTAATGGCATTCGCAAACTCAGGGATTATGGTGCTAAAGGCTTCAATAGTAAGCCAACCATCATACTTAATTTCCTTTAGTCCACTAAACACGTCTTCCCAGTTTACCTGTCCACGACCGGGAGTACCCCTGTCGTTTTCACTAATATGTACGTGCTTTAAATGGGGCGCTATTGTTTTTAATGCTCCAGACTGACTCTTTTCTTCAATATTTGCGTGATGGGTATCAAACATTGCTCCGAGATTGGGGTGGTTTACCGCTTCCACCATGGACCCTAGGTCGGCCATTGTATTGTATAAATAGCATTCAAACCGGTTAACCGCTTCGGGGGTCAGAATGATATTTGATTTTTGTGCATATTCAGCTGCCTTATAAAGCATTTCATTACTCCATTGTTTCTCTTGTAAGGTAGGAGGTTGACGCGTAAAATAGGCAAATGTGGAATGAAAAGGGCCGCATATGACTTCAACATTGGCGGCTGCTGCCATATCTATGGTCCACTTTAATTGTTCCAGTCCGGCTTCTCGTATTTTCTTGTCAGGACTGGCAATATTCTGTTCGGGTGACAAAGCGCCTACGGCAGTAACTCCCATATTGATACTGGAAAAATGCTTGCCTAGTTGGGAATAGTGTTTTTCGTTGCCCTCTCCTATGAACAACTCAATTCCATCATAGCCAGTTTTTTTTAAGGTATCAACAATATTAAAGTGTTGCTCTGTGACATGGTTAGTCCAGAGCAACATATTCATTCCAATTTT
>CAXAVP010000139.1:0-11391 GCA_963972175.1 uncultured Arenibacter sp. | reverse complement strand
GGATTTTTTCTCTATGATTAGACATAAGCAAGAGCGTGACGCTCGCGCTAGCGAAAGAAAGTGACTTGGACGAAGGAAAAGATGGAAGGGGTTGACAGCCTAAGCCCAAGGATTCTGCACAGACTGGTCGTTGGTACTACCGTGACATGTGGTAGCCGCCAAGTGGGGAGGATTTGCCCAGTGAGCAATTAGGTACAACTAGCTAAACTTTCATAAAATCCTCGGCCAAAATTTTTCTAAGGTAAAAAATGAGTTCCTCGGCATTCTCATGGCTAAAGACCATAGGAGGTTTTATCTTAAGAACGTTGTGGTCTGGCCCATCTGTACTCATTAGGATACCGTGCTCTTTTATGCGGTTGGCCAAATAACCCGTCTGTTCTGCCAAAGGTTCCATTTTATTATTCACCAGCTCTATTCCCAAGAAAAGGCCTTGGCCACGAACATCCCCAATAATTGGAAATTCCGAT
Source organism: uncultured Arenibacter sp. (assembly GCA_963972175.1). GTDB lineage: Bacteria > Bacteroidota > Bacteroidia > Flavobacteriales > Flavobacteriaceae > Arenibacter. The sequence continues at coordinate 10,924 of CAXAVP010000139.1, read as the reverse complement.
GCCAAGGAAACAAGTTCCTTCTTCAAGTAATTCCCTACTGCCAAGGCATGGGCCTGTAACTTTTCACGCTTCACCACCCTCAACACCTCGGTCCCTATGGCACAGGATACCGGATTACCGCCAAAGGTGTTAAAATACTCCATTCCGTTGGCAAACTTTTTGGCTACTTCTGGGGTGCACACCACTGCCGCCAAAGGATGTCCGTTGCCCAGTGGTTTCCCAATGGTTACAATATCCGGCACCACCCCGTGCAATTGAAAGCCCCAAAATGTTTTGCCCATTCGGCCACAGCCCACCTGCACCTCATCTGAAATGCACAGGCCTCCTGCCTTCCTAACATAGTCATATGCCGCTGCCAAAAAACCTTCAGGCAACTCTATCTGTCCGCCACAGCTAATAATGGGCTCAATAATAAACCCTCCCACTCCCCTTCCCTTGGCGTGTATACTATCTATTTGTTTTTTAACCTCCGCAGCATATGGTACTCCTGTATCTTTCCCTCTGTATTTTCCCCTGAACGCATCGGGCAGTGGAAAAATATGGGTGTGCTCCGGAGCCCCTTCTCCCCCCTTGCCATCAAACTTATAAGAACTAATATCGATACACATATTGGTATTGCCATGATAGCCCACCTCCGAAGCAATTATATCCTTTTCCCCTGTGGCTGCCTTTACCATGCGTATGGCCAGTTCATTGGCCTCACTGCCCGAATTCACAAAATGGAAAACACTTAATTGGGGCGGCAAAGTCTCTAACAACTCCTTGGCCAAGGCATTGATATTTTCATGCAGATAGCGACTATTGGTATTTATCAAGGCCATTTGCTGCTGTCCGGCCTCTACCACCGCCGCATGTTCATGCCCCACATGGGCCACATTGTTTACGGTATCCAGGTATTTCCTACCGTGCTGATCCATAAGGTACTGCCCTGCACCCCTTACCATTTTAATTGGTACTTTATACTGAAGGCTTAGCCCCTTGCCCAGATGTTGTTTTCTAAAGGCTAAAATTTCCTCATCGCTCACTGTGTGCTTGCCTGATAAGCCCTTTACTTTAAACAGTAAATTGGGATCTGGGCAAAGGCTTTTCCATACTTTTAATTGATTAAAATAGCCCACTCCAGGAAAATCGGTCTTATAATCCAGCATGGATAACATCAACTGAAAATGCAGGTGGGGCACCCAATTACCGTTCCCGGGCCAATCTCCCAATACCCCAATAAGGTCCCCGGTCTTTAAACGGGCACCTAAGGTATGCCCGGTGGCACTTGCCACTGACAAATGTCCGTAGAGCGTATAAAATTCCAATCCCCCTTCCCAATGCCGCAAAATTACCAATCCGCCGTACTCCTTATCCCCGGCATCGTTTATGGCGGCAACAACCTCTCCGTCAAAAAGGGCATGTACCGGGGTAGCCGCTGGCAACCAGAAATCGATCCCCAAGTGAATACTCCTACTCTCACGCCCCTTGTTCCCTATTTTATCATAAGAGGAGGTAGTGTAAATGGGTCTAGGCTCCAAATAGCCTCCAGCCAATAATTTACTGGGGTGTTCTGCTTGAAGTGCATTAAGCTTATACTGAAAAAAATCCAAGTCGTTAAAGTCCTTTTCATGACCTAACCAACTACTGGAAACACTTAAATCCAATCTATGTACTTCATTATGCCTTATGCTGGGGAAGAGCTTTTCTAGGGAAATGGCCCGACTTTGGGACCAAAGCTTAAATTTTTCCTCAGCAGGGTGGGACGTAAATCCACAGGCGGCCCTGAAACTATAATGTGCAAAATGGGCGTTTATATCCTTCCATTTCAACAATAGTTCCCAAGCAGGTTTTTCACTGATGAGGAGATAGCTATTATCTGGCTCCTCCTTTTTATTGATGGCCGACTTGGTTACCGATATCACCAAACGCATAGCAATGGCCAAATAGAGGTATTCCAACTCCCTTTCCTGCAAGGGAAATACCTTGTGATACCCGTTTACAATGGGTAGTGCTGCCTCCAAGGGGTCATTATGCCCCATGATGGCATAGGTACAGGCAATGGCCACATCATTTATGATCTGGGTATATACGGCATCCCCAAAATCTATGACCGACACCACAATGGGATGTATCAGATCCTGGGAAACAATTATATTGTTATCATTGGCGTCATTGTGCACTACAGCTTTCCTTAAACCGGAATATTGGGGCTGCGCCTGGATGAATTTTTGCTGAAAAAATGATATGATTTCTTTCTGCCCACCATTAAAAAGCTGTAAATGATCTAGGGTCCAACTGGCTTGGGCAATATCCCAATCCAAGCGGCGAACTGCCATAGGATGGTGAAAACCCTGCAATGCCCGCGTCAGTTGTCCACAATACGCCCCCAAACCATATCGCAGATCCTCCAATTGTGGATTTACATCACTCCAGACCCTCCCACCAATCCACGATAAGAGTCGCACCATCCTTGTCTGTCCACTACGGTCCTGAAATTGGGAAATGGTATTTCCTGCCGTATCGGGGATAATCAAAGGCGAGCCAATACCCTTGGCGTTTGTGGCAACATATTGCAACAATTGCTGTTGAAAATCCAGATACTCCTTATTCTCATCGGGGCGCGATATTTTTAGCATATAGGCTTCGCCATTTGTCCCGCTTATCTTAAAATTAAAATCGATTTCCCCGGGGAGCTTTTTGGCGCTACCTTGAACCTTAAAATTTTTCAGGGCAATGGTTACAGCCTCATCTGCTGTGATCTGAATCTTTTTGTAATCCATAAAACTATTTCTTTACGGCCTATAAATACTTGGAAAAATAAGCTCGCTACCAAAATAAGGATATTATGTGTATCTGCTCTATAAAAGGAACAAGAAGCAAGGGTCTGCGGTCTGCCAAATACCCCGAAAAGAACAGCTAGAACAATCCTATTGCTTGGTAGCATTCAAATATTAATTGGATATCGCAATCTTATATATAATTCGCTCCAATTTACGATACAGCAGCATAACAATTTATTATAAGAAAAGCTGAAGACCTCGCTCCTCCTAAAAACAACCCTTCATATTTAGTCGCTATTTCTACCCTAGTTCCACAGCCCTATCCTATCCAGTTATTTTTTTAACTGGTCTTCTGAGCAGCCGGCATCTTAAAAAGAAAATTCACGACAAAACAATGAACCTAGAAGATAACACAGGTAATTGACAAAATTCCATGTATTTCTTTAAAAATCAATCAATATTTTTGATTAATCATTAACAAATTACAATACCAACCAAACTTTTACTTACTGCATAGTATACAAATGACCCCCTGAAAATAGTGCTGTTTCCGGTGGGGTTTATGCAGAACATAATTGAAATAGCAGCAATAATGCTCACCGGATTAGCGGAAACTATTTAGGTGTCGTTTCTGGGAACAACCGACGTAGAGAATCGTGACCGGATGAAAGAGGCTTCTAGCTTAGAATAAAGAGGATTTGAAATTAAACAACAATAAACCCATGAATTGGACACGTAGAGAATTTTTAAGTGCCGGAATAATGACCACCTTAGGAGGTGTTTGGTTAAGTAGCGGCTTCGAAAAACTAACTTTTTTTTCAACTGAAAACAAGTTGCCTGGAGGATTTTGGCCCGTAATGATGACTCCCTATAAGGAGGACCTCACCATTGACTACGAGGGGCTAAAGCGATTAATTAGATGGTATGAAGATTCTCGGGCCACAGGCCTATTTGCCAATTGTGGTTCCAGTGAAATGTACGACCTCAGTAATCAAGAACGAATAGCACTAACCAAGTTTGTGGTAGAGAACAGCAAACTACCTGTTGTTTCTACAGGAACCTTTACTGACCAAATAGAGGAAAATGTAGATTTTATAAAAAAAATCCATGCCACCGGAGTGAAGGCTGTAGTGCTAATTCCATCGGTAATGGTCCATAAAGATGAAAACGATACCGCTCTACTGCGTTCTTTTGAAGGCATCATGAATAAAACCGGGGATATCCCTCTGGGCATTTATGAATGTCCATCACCCTATAAGCGACTAATAGGTCCGGATATATTGGACCAACTACAAAAAACCGGTCGCTTCCTATACTTTAAAGATACCACCTGTGACGCGGAGTTGGTGGCCAAAAAAATAGCCATAGCCTCCCATTCCGATTTAGGTATCTATAATGCCCACTCGCCAGATGTTTTACATTCCATAAGACACGGTGGTGCAGGTATGTCCTGTATTGCAGGCAACTTTTACCCGGAACTCTTTTCTTATCTATGGCGTAACGGTCGCAACAAGGAGGCCTCCACATCCGTAAAAAAAGTGAACGATTTTATACTTGCCAACAAATCGGTCATCGGTAAAAAATACGCCATCGGAGCCAAATATTTTATGAATTTGAGAGGTCTTGACCTAACCGTAAACAGTAGAAAAAATGTTTCTGCCTTGGACGATGGGGACAAAGCGCGTTTAGATACCCTTTGGAAAGGGCTTACTGCCTTGGGCAACGAGCTTAACATAGATATAGTGAACTACAACTAAGTTGTTTCCAATCCCTAATTGTTTATGTTAGTTGCTGTTCTTGTCTGTACAGGCATAAATAGCAACTACCCTACAGCAGCTACGCTTATTTTAGGAATTGTATAAATCGATTTAAGAAAATATTAAGCAGATTAATTTCCGGATAATTGCTATTTTTAGGCCGTAAAAATAATTAAACAATTATAAAATACCAGTAATACTATGAAATCAACATTTATCTTGCTTTCTTTTTTATTATCGATAGGTCTGGCCCAAGCCAACACCTACCCAATCACCGATGACATCCGTGTGGGATCGGTATTGGTCATTGGTGCTCCATCATCCAATTCCTACAAGCACCTTGAGCTACCAAGGAAGAATTTCATCATTAAAAAAGGCGGTATTGCAGATTACAAGAGTATCTCAAAAAAGACCGTGGTTGTTACCGAAATGAATGAATTGGCAGACGGCACTGTTGAAGTGTACCTAAAACGTAAAAATGGAAAATTGTTCTTCAACAGCCACAGACGTATTAAGGCAAAGCTTAAAGAGGCCTTAGCCGCTGAAGAGCTTATAAAACGTTAATGATGCAAAGGTTTTAAACCGATCCGAAAAGTACGGATCTATGATATCCTAAAAAGAGAGCCGCTTGTACTATACAGCGGCTCCTTTATTTCAGAAATGGTCTTTGTTATTAATATTTTGTTGAATAAGTATTGGAACAGCCTATCTACAATCTTTTATTACAAACTATAAGTTGTACGCAATGCAAAGAAAGGCACTGGCCGTTATATACTTCTCAAAGACGACTGTCTAATTTCCAGCCTTGGGGTTAAGACCACTTCTTTTACAATTTTTTCCTTCCCCTTCCGCTCCAGCTGTTCCATGAACACCCTGGCCGCCTTTTTCCCCATCTCCAAAGGCGACTGATCTACAGAGCTAATGGACTGCTCCATAAACTGTGTAAAGGGTTCGTTACTAAAACCCACCACACACACCTGCTCCGGAATCTTGACCCCTTTGCTTTTTATATATTTTATGGCCCCCAATGCCCCGTGATCGGTAGCAGAGAAAATGGCATCGGGCGGCGGATCTAATTGCATCAGCTTTTCTGCCGCTTCCTTACCGGCCTCAAAATCGCTCTCCAATTCAATTACATAATCCTCATTAAATTCCAGTCCGTTCTTTTTCAGTGCCTTTCTATACCCCTCAAATCTATTCTTGTATACCTCCAAGGAACGGTTTAAAGCGAGGTGCGCAATCCTCTTGGAGCCCTGATCAATAAGGTGCTGGGTAGCTTCAAACCCTCCCTGATAGTCATCAATACATACAGAACTGGCGCCAGTCATATTCTTTTTTCTATCGAAAAAAATTAGGGGTACGTTCTTCTTAAGTACCTGCTTAAAATGTTCCTCCCCTTCAGAATCCGTAGCCAGGGACATCAAAATCCCATCTACCTGTGCATTCAATAAGTTCTGTACAGTATCCTTTTCCCTTTGTGCCTCATCATGGGTCTGACAAATAATGACATGGTACCCCATGGGATATAACTCCTCCTCAATGCCCCGGATGATAGTGGAGAAAAAATTCCGGTTTATATAGGGTACTATAACCCCTACGTTCATACTCTTACCACTCTTTAGGGCCAATGCCAATCTATTTTGCTCATAGTTCATTTCTGCCGCCGTCTTTACAACAAGCTCCTTGGTTGCCTGGCTAACCCTAGGGTTATCGTTCAGGGCCCGGGAAACCGTAGCGGCGGTAATATTCAACTTTTTGGCAATATCGTATATGGTGGTTTTTTTGCCCATTCTAATTGGATTACAAAGTATTTGGTGAAAATAACGATTTTTAGAATGTTTTTTTTCAATATCCCATAACGAATGGCATTTTTTAGGATATAAATGCCCTTATACATAGGGCTATAAAGTGCTTTTGGGAGTGCTACTTATTTTTTCCATAGCGCCATAACACCCAAAAAGAAGTGGCACCCAGCTGCCCTACTAAAAAGGTAAATCCATATTCTCAAATAAGAATGAAATGTTATCTTTAAGGCTTTTTCAAACCAATTGAAACCAATTCTTATGAAGCACAAGATTAGCAAACGCCCATTACCTGTATTTATAATTGTTTTATTGGGATTACTAGGCACCCAATGCAAGGAGAATCCAAAAAAGAAGGCATCTACCCCGGTAAATGAAACGGCCATTGTGGTCCCGGAAGGATTTTCGGTGGAAGTCGTGGCCAAGGATTTGGGCAATTTACGGCATATGTCGGTCTCCAAGACCGGGGATATCTTTATAAACCGTTCCAAATTAAAGGATGAAAAAGGCCTAGTGTGGTTGCAGGACACGGACCAGGACGGTAGTATTGACGAGCAGAAATTCTTTGGTCCCTTTCCGGGCACAGGGGTGCTTGTTATCGACGACTACCTCTATACCTCCTCCAATTCTGCCATTTTCCGCTACGCCTTAAATGACAAGGACCAGGTAATAGATATGAACAAGCCCGAGCTCATAGTAGACGGCTTGGCGGACAAAGGTCGGGATAATGCCAAATCGTTTGTGATGGACAAGGACAACAATATTTATGTTACTATTGGCTCTTGGAGCGATACCTGTAGGCAGGACGACAGTGGTGAGGGTATGGTGCCCTGTACCATATTGGATTCTGCCGGGGGCATTTGGCAGTACAAGGCCAACAAACTCAATCAATCCTTTGCCGATGGCAAGCGCTATGCCACCGGAATAAAGAATGCCGTGGCCACGGCTTGGAACCACAAAACCAATTCCCTGTTTGCCGCAGTGCATGGGCGTGGTGCCTTCCACGATGCCTTTCCGGAGTTTTTTACCGCCAAACAAAGTGCGGAGCTACCTGCTGAGACCCTTTACGAAATTAAGGATGGGGCCGATGCCGGCTGGCCCTATATCTACTACGATCAGTTTAAAAACCAAAAAATATTGGCCCCGGAATACGGCGGGGACGGAGAAATTACGGCAGGCGAAGAGGCTATTGATCCCCTTATGGCCTTTCCGGCGCATTTGGCACCCAACGACCTCTTGTTCTATACCGGAACAATGTTTCCCGAAAAATATAGAAATGGGGCCTTTATTGCATTCCATGGGCAGTCGCCAGAGCTAAAAAAAGGATATTTTGTAGCCTTCGTACCCTTTAAGGATGGGAAGCCTTCGGGCGATTGGGAGATATTTGCCGATAACTTTTCGGGAATAGACCTGGCCAACCCTAGCGGGCCCATTAAATACAGACCTTGTGGATTGGCACAAGGCCCTGATGGAGCACTTTATGTATGTGAGGACCTTAACGGTACCGTTTTTAAGATCAGTTATTAAGACCAGCAGAATAGGCCTTATTTGATAGATCTATCCTTAGGGGAACGACCAAAGATTTGTAAATTTTTAAGCCGACTACTGGGAACTCCCGCTAGTCGGCTTTTTAATTTCCTATTGCGAAATCAGGGTCGCATTACCCTTTCATAGGCCATCTGATACAAATCGGTAAGTTCCCTATTGGGGTTCTTAATTCGGATGGTCTCCAAATAGGTCAATAATTCTTCGCGTTTGTTGTGGTGGTGCGCATCCAAAAGGATATCTTCAATAGTGTTGCTCATATTTATAGTTTTAAGTTTGTCGCTATTGTTGATACTCCAAAGTACCTCTTGACCATGGGCCGGTCCAATTCCTTTATCACCATAATCCAATTCAGCACAAGCCTATGCCCTATCTACTACCCTCCTTATTTTTCCACTTCGCTTTGCTTTTGGATTTCCTCCTCCTATTTTTAGTGCCAGTTACTCACCGCCTATTACGCAAACGATTTCGTAAACTTATCTTACTATTACTTCCCTACAAAAGTCCGTCATTAAATGCAGCTACACAACCTCAAAATGCCTAAATAACGATATTTTTTGTGCCAAAAAGTAAAAAATAGAAAGAAAATCGAAATTTTTGTATTGATTCGTTGTAAGTAGTGAAAAAAGGAAGTAAAAAGCGGTTGTTGTTTGTTAAGACGGGCAAAATTTTCACCAGAGCCATGGGGCATTTGCAGAAAAGGCTTAGTCGCGCCTCTGCCGTTTTAAAATCTTAACAATTCTATTGTTTATAATTTCGGACAGGTTCCAATTGAACAGTTTGGGATCGGTGGTGTTATAGAAGGCAATCATCACCGCATCAAGCTCCTCGTCATATTCCGCGAAACTTTGGTAACCGGGTACCCACCCCCCGTGTTCATACTTATAAATGGAATCGTAGATTTGCTGTTCCCCCTGCTTAAATACAGATCCATTGATCAATGCCCTTAGAAAAACACCCACATCTTCGGCTGTGGCCAACATACCGTGGTCGTCCGTCTTTAGGTCATGGGGATGTCCTACATGATAGCCGCTCATCACCTCGTCCAAATCCACTTCACTTAATGAAGCATAGGTATGTTCAAGGTTTAGTGGCCTTAAAATTTCTTCCCGGATAAATTGAAAATTCCCATACCCCAGGGCATTATCCATTATTTTGTTGATCAACAGATAATTGGTGTTACAGTATTCATAGTCTTCACCGGGTTCAAAGTTGGCCGGTTTGTCCAGGATCAATGCAAGGCTTTCCTCGTAGGTCTGTGTAGGTGCGGCCCAAAATTTATAAGCATCCGTAAAATTGGGAATGCCACTTCTGTGCTGTACCATCAAACCCAGGGTAATTTTATCGGCGTTTTCAATTCGTCCTTTTAGCTCGGGTAAATAATCTGCCAAGGTCTTATCCAAGTCCAGGCGTTTATCGGCAACCAGTTTGGCAACCGCCACGGCATCATATAGCTTGTTGATGCTGGCCAACTTAAAAAGGGCCTGTGGCCTGGCAGGTATCTTGGTTTCCCTATTATGCCACCCGGCCGCATAATGCTGTGGGGTACTGCCCGCTTGGTCTATATAGACAATCATTCCGTCAAACCCATGGTCTATGGCTTGCTCCAGCTGTCCTTGCACCGTATCTGGTAGTGGCAGTATCCATGCCTTTACCAAAAGCCAGGGTACAAAGTAGAGGGAGGCTATGGATGCCACAATCAATGTTATTCCAATTATTTGTCTTGCTTTACTCTTGGCCATATACCCTTAGGTCAGCGGTTTTCTTAATTCTGTGCTCTAAGATTACTAAATGATGGTAGCTTCCCAGAACCCTTTTATTGGACCTAAATATAAGCATAGTTAGTGTTATTTTGCGGCATCGGCCAACATTCTTCAATAGTAGACATGGTATAATACTATAGTGACCGTACAACACTAAGTCTAGGTCTTCCTTAGCTTTGTGGAGCCGATATCTGGCCTCTACCTTTGAATTATGGATGAATAATACAGCCTGCTATATGTTAATTAGCTGTTCTTTTGGCACGAGCAAGATGCTCGCGCCAGCGTGGGGCAGAAGCGCGTCAGCGGGGAAAACCCCACCCGGTTCAGTCAACACGGTCTTCATGTTTGGTCGTACCGACCACAAGAAGACTTAGTTATTGTAAGTAGTATTTTATGCAACCAGAAGCTCTTTATTAATTTCACTCTCTCTTTCAGACCATAAAATATAATCTGCATTCTTTGCTTTTAAAGCATCCAGAAATTCATTTTTCACGACCTTTTCAGAATCATTAATAACTGCTATCGCACGTACATCTTTCTTTGTAGACTTTTCTCTAACAGGTTTAATATCCTCCCAAGAAAATAAAAAAGTGGATAGGTTTTGTTTATTTACTATATTGAATGACTTGATTACAATCTCTTTACTTTTTTGAGCTATTTGAAAATCAAAATTGAATTCTAAACCAGTTGCACCTTTTGAAATAAAATCGGGAGTATAAATAATATCTTGTGAGTCTAAATAACTTCTAACATCTTCTTTGAAAATAGACGCTACATTGTTTTTTGATAAAACATATAGGTCATTTATTTCAATAATTGCTTGTAAAAAATTATGTTTGGATTGTGAGAAATTCTCCAAGTTTGTTTCTACAATAATTTCATTATTTACATATGTTAAACCATAACTAAGCAGAATAGAATCTAATAAATCTTTTCTCTTTTTAGAACCTTGAATATTCAATCCTTGCAGTTCAAGGTTATTCATAGTTTCTCCGTTATCACTTAAAGTTAATTGGTCACCATTCTTTCTAGCATATATTTCAATTGAGTCATTAAAAGCACCAATAAAAGGTGTGTTAATTAGAAACCAATCGGATGTAGAATCTTGTTGGATAAAAGTTTTTTCTCTTAACCATTTATAATAATCATCTACATATGTGTTTACCCAATTCACAGTATTGCTTGTTGTACGTTAATTTGAGATTTAAGGTTTATTAGTTTTGCGAAGTTACTTATTAAATCAGACAAGTCTGAGGCTTCAGTTATTTCTTTAATTGGAAAATCAATATCAGCTA
>CAXAVP010000138.1:0-11409 GCA_963972175.1 uncultured Arenibacter sp. | reverse complement strand
AGTTCACTTTTAAATTGAAAATCTAAAACCCCTAAAAGATGGCAAAACAAAATCCAGGCAATGCGGCTTATTTAAACTTTATAGAAGACTTAAATGAGATTTTAATTGATTATAATATCAATAAATTGAGTTTTTCTTAGTAGAATTAGTTAAAAACCAAAGGGCCGGATAAACACTGTTTATCTGGCCCTTTGGTTTTATACTCTTTATCCCAAATAGGTTTTTAGCAATTTACTTCTAGAATTGTGCCGTAGTTTTCTAATGGCCTTCTCCCTAATCTGTCTTACGCGTTCCCGGGTAAGGTCAAATGTTTGTCCAATTTCAGCCAAAGTCATGGATTGTTGGTCCCCAATACCGTAGTAAAGTTTAACAACATCTGCCTCTCGTTGTGATAAGGTGTCCAGTGCTCTATTGATTTCCGTATTTAGGGACTGCTGTAGCAGAATGCGGTCTGGCCTAGGTGATTCCCCGGAGCGCATAACATCATAGAGGTTGGAGTCCTCTCCTTCCTTTAGCGGAGCATCCATGGAGACATGTCTCCCAGAATTTTTTAGAGATTGTTTTACCTCGCTAACGGTCATTTCCAATTCCTTGGCAATCTCCTCAGGGGAAGGTGGTCGTTGATGGGCCTGCTCCAAGTAGGAAAAGGTCTTCTTAATTTTGTTGATGGAACCGATCTTATTCAATGGCAGGCGAACCACTCTGGATTGCTCGGCCAAGGCCTGTAATATGGACTGGCGTATCCACCAGACCGCATAGGATATAAACTTAAATCCCCGGGTCTCGTCAAACCGCTTGGCAGCTTTTACCAGCCCTACATTTCCTTCATTGATCAAATCCGGCAACTTCAATCCCTGATTTTGATATTGTTTTGCAACAGAAACCACAAACCTTAAATTGGCTGTTGTAAGTTTTTCCAACGCTATTTGATCTCCATCCCTTATTTTCTGTGCTAGCTCTACCTCCTCATTAGCGGTGATCAACTCAATTTTACTGATATCTTGCAGATATTTGTCCAATGACTTTGATTCTCTGTTGGTTACCTGCTTGATGATCTTTAGTTGCCTCATATATATCTGTATTTGGAATTAGAAGTATTAATCTATCATTATACATTATTATTACGTCTTTTCCAAGGGAAGTAAGAATACTTATACATAATTTATGAGAAGTTTAAGATATTGAACAAGGATTTCCTGCTTATAAATAATATTTTGCCATCTTGCAGCGTCTTAGAGGTTTAAACAGACTGCTATATTTCTCAAAGGCAAGCCCTAAGTAGTAAGTGATATGAGTAAAAGAGCATTGGTAAAATACTTGTCCGAATTGGATAAAGAAGAGTTGGAAACGCAGCTATTGGATCTTTATACCAGATTTCCGGTGGTTAAGGAATACTATGATTTTGTTTTTAACCCTAAAGAAGACAAATTGGTACAGGAGGCCAAAATAAAAATATCCAATGAATACTTTCCCCTTAAAAGGAAAAGGCCCAAGGCAAGACGTTCTGTTGCGCAAAAGTATATCAAGCATTTTATAAAATTAGGGGTGGCCCCACATTTGATAGCGGATGTTATGTTGTTCAACTTGGAAATAGCGCAGTCGTTCTCAGCAGAAAAGAAAGTCCCGGATGCCTTTTACAAAAGCATGGCCAATTCCTTTGGAGAATTGGTGCGACATATTGCCGTGAACGGTTTATTAGGTGATTTTAGGGAGCGTATCGTTGCCTGTTATGTCTTTACCAGTGAACACCACTGGCCCAATCTGGAGGACTTCTCCAAATCCTTGGATATTATTGATTAATACAAATGCTTAATTAGGTGTTGCAATACTTGGTTTAGGTTTTCAATAGCTTTCTGGGATTATTTTCAACCTGAGGTTTATTGTAGCCTTTTTCCATAGTATCTGGCTATTTATTCTTTGTCAATTAGACCCGTTTCCTTGGTTTTTAAGAAGATTTAGGCTGTATGTTTTACACATTAAATTTCATTCGAGCACAAAAAACTCTTAATTTTGTAAGGTTTGATTGTTCTTAATTTAAAATTATTGATCCAATTTGGAGCTACCTAAAGAAACCAAGGAAAAGACCCTATACGATTATCAAGAGGAAGATTTGAACACTATTTTTAAGTGTTTGGACGAATCTCCTGACGATATAAATTTACTGTACCAATTACCTACCGGTGGAGGGAAGACTGTTGTTTTCTCTGAAATTGCCAAGCGGTATATCAACAAAACAAAAAAGAAGGTAGTTGTTCTTACCCATAGGATAGAATTAAGCAGTCAGACCTCGCGGATGTTAAGAGGGTTTGGTGTTAAGAACAAAATAATAAACAGTGAGGTAAAAGAGTTGAGTGACCAGGATGATTATATGTGCTTTGTGGCCATGGTAGAAACACTCAACAATAGGCTGCAGGACGATAAGGTTAAGATAAACGATATTGGTCTGGTCATTATAGATGAGGCACATTATAATTCCTTTAGAAAGTTATTCAAGTATTTTAAAAATTCGATAATCCTTGGGGTTACTGCCACTCCCCTAAGTTCCAATATTAAGCTCCCCATGAAGGACAATTATCAAAAATTGATTGTTGGGGAATCTATATCGTCGCTCATAAGCAAGAACTTTTTGGCCAAGGCCAACATGTACAGTTATGACGTTAGCTTAAAAAGTTTAAAATTGGGGATTAGTGGGGATTACACCGTAAAGTCTTCTGATGAGCTTTATGGAAATCAACATATGCTCTCCAAATTGGTGAGTGCCTATGAAGAAATAGCCAAGGGTACCAAAACGCTGATCTTTAATAATGGAATAAACACCTCCATATACGTACGGGACACCTTTAGGAAGGCTGGGTACAATATTAGGCACCTGGATAATAAGAACAATGCATCGGAACGAAAGGAGATTTTGGAATGGTTCTCCAAGACTCCAGATGCCATTCTTACATCGGTAAGTATATTGACCACTGGTTTTGATGAACCTACCGTAGAGACCATTATGCTTAACCGTGCCACCAAATCCCTGACCCTTTATTTTCAAATGATAGGAAGGGGGTCTAGGATATTGCCAAACAAAAATGAGTTCACAGTGGTAGACCTCGGTAACAATGTGGCGCGATTTGGCCTTTGGGATGCGCCTATAGATTGGCAGGAAATTTTTCATTTTCCGGATTTCTATTTGGAAAGTATTAAAAACGACGAAGAAATTGAAAGGGACTTCGTCTATGAAATGCCACCAGAACTAAAGGAATTGTTCAGTAAGTCCAAAAATATAGAATTCGATATCAAGGCAGAATACAAAAAGGTTTTCGCCCAAGGCCTTAAGTCCAAGACTGTTCTGGAAAAGAGTATAGAACAACATGCCACTATTTGTGTGGAGAACAGCGAAGATGTTTTTGATGCCCGTATTTTGGCAAAAAAGCTAAAGGAGGAAATAGCCTATAGGGTACGTCAATATTCGTACTGCATCATGAACAACACAAAAAATTACAAGGAGTGGCTGGAGGAGGATTACGAACGTAAATTACGTTCTAAAATATCCCAGAAATTTGCCCAACGCATGTAGAAAAGAGCAATGGCCGCAACAGATAAAAAAGTATTGATTATTGGCTGCAATTGGCCAGAGCCCGGAACCACTGCCGCTGGTGGGAGGATGCTTCAGTTGATACGTTTTTTTTTAAAACAGGATTATCAGCTGACCTTTGCCAGTACGGCGGCAGAAAGCGAATACTCTTTTGACTTGGAAAGTATTGGGGTACATACACAGGCTATTTTATTAAACCATCACAGTTTTGATGAGTATATAGCGCAATTAAATCCCACGATGGTGCTTTTTGATCGTTTTCTTACAGAGGAGCAGTTTGGCTGGCGTGTGGCAGAACACTGTCCGCAGGCAATGCGCATACTGGATACCGAAGACCTACATTCCTTGCGAACTGCCAGGCAGTTGGCCCATAAAAAAAAGAAATCCTTTTCCATTAAGAGCTGGTTGGATCAAGACCTTACAAAAAGGGAAGTAGCCAGTATCTATCGGTGCGATATTAGTTTGATAATATCGATTTATGAAATGGAATTATTGACCGAGGAATTGAAATTGGACAAGGACCTATTGTTGCATCTACCTATGATGTACAATAAAATTGATGCCGGACAGCAAAAAGATTGGCTGGATTTTGATCAAAAAAATGATTTTGTATGTATTGGCAATGGGAAGCATGCTCCCAATGTAGATGCCATTAAAACCTTAAAGCTGGTGATCTGGCCTTTGATCCGAGCAAAATTGCGCAAAGCCAATTTATTTGTGTACGGAGCTTATTTGCCCCAGGAAATACAGCAAATGCATAAACCAAAAGAGGGGTTTTATGTTATGGGGCATGCAGTCAATGCCCAGGAAGTGATCTCAAGGGCCCGACTCAGTTTG
Source organism: uncultured Arenibacter sp. (assembly GCA_963972175.1). Classification (GTDB taxonomy): domain Bacteria; phylum Bacteroidota; class Bacteroidia; order Flavobacteriales; family Flavobacteriaceae; genus Arenibacter. The sequence goes on along the minus strand of CAXAVP010000138.1, from coordinate 6,989 downwards.
GCTCCATTGAATTTTGGTGCGGGGATAAAGGGGAAATTGTTGGACAGTATGTTGTATGGTACCCCCAGTATTACCACCCATATAGGGGCGGAGGGTATTTGTTTGGACATACCTTGGAATGGAAGCATTGCCAATGCGCCAACAGACTTTGCCCATGCCGCGGTAGAATTGTACTTAAACCAAGAGAAATGGCTTATAGCCCAAAAAAATGGTATGACCATTATCAATAGCTGCTATGATAAAACGGTGCTACAACAGCGGTTGTCCCAAAAATTGAAAGAAGTAGGCACAAGGCTTGACCAACATAGATCGGGTAATTTTATTGGTGCCATGTTACTACACCATTCCATGGCCAGTACTAAATATATGTCTAAATGGATTACGGCCAAAAATAAAAAAACATAATTCAGGAAGCCTCGTGGCATAATGGTCCCATGAAGCAAAAATTTATCAAAGAGTGTTATCTTTGGTACTGTTAATACTATATTGAAATGCAAAAAAAAATTGATTGGAAGGTTGTAAGGGAATTTGAGGATATTACGTATAAGAAATGCGGAGGTGTTGCCCGAATAGCATTTAATAGGCCTAATGTAAGAAATGCTTTTAGGCCCAAAACTACCAGTGAACTCTATCAGGCATTTTATGATGCCCAGGAAGATACCAGTATTGGGGTGGTTCTTCTTTCGGCAGAAGGACCCTCAACCAAAGACGGTGTATATTCCTTCTGTAGTGGAGGCGACCAAAAGGCAAGGGGGCATAAGGGTTACGTAGGGGAAGATGGCATGCACCGTTTAAACATTTTGGAGGTACAGCGTCTTATTAGGTTTATGCCAAAAGTCGTCATAGCTGTTGTTCCCGGATGGGCAGTAGGAGGCGGACACAGTCTTCATGTGGTGTGCGACCTTACCTTGGCCAGTAAGGAACACGCTTTATTTAAACAGACAGATGCCGATGTAACCAGTTTTGACGGAGGATACGGATCGGCCTATTTGGCAAAAATGGTGGGACAAAAAAAGGCAAGGGAAATATTTTTCCTCGGTAGAAATTACTCGGCTCAAGAGGCCTTGGAAATGGGCATGGTAAATGCAGTGATTCCCCATGAAGAACTGGAGGATACGGCCTATGATTGGGCCCAGGAAATTCTGGAAAAATCACCTACCTCCATTAAAATGCTAAAATTCGCCATGAACCTAACAGACGATGGTATGGTAGGACAGCAAGTGTTTGCCGGTGAGGCAACTAGGTTGGCTTATATGACGGAAGAAGCCAAAGAGGGTAGGAATGCCTTCCTGGAAAAGCGTAAGCCCAATTTTGACAAGAACAGTTGGATCCCATAAACAAAAGGCAGTTCGGTATTTTTAGTTTAAAGAATACCCAAAACTAAAAAGAGCCTTGTCTTTTGAAACAAGGCTCTTTTACGAGAACACTATATGAAAATGAAAAAAATTATTACTTCGTTATTACATTGCTAAAGTAGGGGAGAAGTACATCACAAAGAAACTATTGTTGTGAACTGATGTATAATTGTGGTATAGGTAGGGAAATTTGTTATGAGTCCTCCTTTAAAAAACTAATTTTTAATTATCAATACTAGATCATGGGGTTCAAAAAAATCCAGGAAGAGTTAATAGAAGCATTGGATGTAGCAGGTTTTAAGGAACCTCTGCCATATCAAAAGAGGGTTCTGTCCCAAATAAAAGGGGGCGCAAGTATTTTTGGAATAGCCCCTGAGGGAGCGGGAAAGACTACCGCTATAGTTATCGGCACCTTGCAAAAATTGAATTGTGCGGCCTTTGAGGAGGCGCCAAGGGCATTGATCTATGTTAAGGACAAGGAGGCGGCCTTGTCGTTGGAGGCAACCTTTAAAAGGTTTACCAAACGCATGGACCTGCGTATATATCCCGTATATGAGGAACATAATATAGAAGCCCAAAGAAATGATATTTTTGAAGGGGTAGACATTGTTATTGCTACGCCCAAAAGGTTAAGCAAGCTCTTTTACCTTAATGGGATAAACTTGGGGAAATTAAAATTATTTGTGGTAGATGACGCCGAATTTTTGTCAAAACCTAGTCCGTTTTCAGATGTAATCCGTATCCCAGAGAGTTTGGATAGGTGTCAGTATCTTATTTTTTCTTCCAAGTTTGATAGCCGAATGGAACGTATGCAGGAGTTATTTATGGCCAATGCACTAATTGTAAAGGCTAGTAAATAAGGCTTTAGAACCCTAATGCTCCCCGTTTAGAATAGCAAGGACCAAGGATTTGGTCAAAGGTTTATTGGCAGCTTTGGTTTTTACTTCCTTAAAGGAAACCCTAAAATCACATCCCTGGGCATGGTTACTACAGCCGTAAGAGGTTTTTCCTTTTACAATATGTCCCACATTACATTTGGGACAACTAGGTAGTGGAGCCTTGTTATTGGCTTTCTTTTTGGGTTCCAAAACCAATGTATGGTGTTCATTAAACCGAATAAGTCCTTCTTGCTCCTTACCGTCCTCTTGCTTAAAACCCTTTAAATTTACCGTACACCCCTTTTCCAAGAGCCTGATGAACTGTTTTTCGGATATTTTCTTCCCGTAAACATAAAATGGAAGTAGAAAATCACATCCGTTTTTATAGGAGCTGCAGCCATAGGCCGATTTTCCTTTAAGCAGTGTACCCTTTTTACATTTGGGGCAGGACTGCCCAACGACTGTTTTTAACTTTTTACTGGTTTTTGTGACTTCTTTTTTTTGCTCCACCTTGGTTTGGGAGATATTGGCCCTGGTGGTCTCACTACGTACTTCATAGACAAGGTTGTCTACCATTTTTTTCATATTTCTTATGAATAGGGAAGGGCTGTACAATCCTTTTTCTATGTCTTTCAATTGTTTTTCCCAGAGACCGGTAAGTTCGGCCGATTTTAGTAATTCGTTCTGAATCGTTTCAATTAATTGAATTCCCGTTACCGTTGGCAGTACCTGCTTTTTATTTCGTTTAATATACTTGCGTTTAAACAGCGTTTCTATGATATTGGCTCGGGTGGAAGGTCTCCCGATACCATTTTCTTTCATGAGTTCGCGCATTTCCTCATCATCAACTTGTTTGCCCGCGGTTTCCATTGCTCTTAGCAAGGTTGCTTCGGTAAATTGTTTCGGAGGCTTGGTCTGTTTTTCCATGAAAGATGGTTCATGAGGCCCTTTTTCACCTTTAACAAAAACGGGTAATAGACCTGTTTCTTTTTTTTCTTTGGTGTCTGGCGTCTCAAACACAATGCGCCATCCTTTTTTTAGTATTTCCTTGCCGGTGGTTTTAAAGGAGATGTTCGTAACTTTTCCAATTACCGTTGTATTGGATACCTCGCAATCGTCGTAAAAAACAGCTATAAACCGTTTAACAATACTGTCATAGACCTGTAGTTGGGGCCCTGCCAAATTCATTTCAACACCTGTGGGTATTATGGCATGGTGGTCCGTAACCTTTTTATCGTTGAAAACTTTGGCAGATTTTTTAATTTTTTTGGTCAACAGGGGAGCGGTCAAGGACTGGTACTTGCTTAGGTCCTTAAATATTCCTGCCACTTTTGGATATACGTCATTGGGAAGGAAAGTAGTGTCTACCCTCGGATAGGTAACAACTTTTTGTTCGTATAATTTCTGTACGATCTTTAGTGTCTCCTCGGCTGTTAATCCAAATTTTGTATTGCAGTTTACCTGCAGCCCGGTCAGGTCAAACAATTTTGGGGCATACTCCTTGCCCTTCTTTTTAGTTATGGATATTATTTCGAAATCGTGCTTCTTTACCTCATCGGCCACAACCTGCCCTTCTTCCCGATTTAGAAAACGTCCCTCTTCGTAATTAAAAACGGTATCCCTATACACGGTCTGCAATTCCCAATAGGGCTGCGGTTTAAAATTTTCAATTTCCGTAAACCTTTTTACCACCATGGCCAAAGTAGGGGTTTGTACCCGCCCTATGGATAACACTTGTTTATACCCGCCGTGTTTCACTGTATAGAGTCGTGTTGCATTCATTCCCAGCAGCCAATCGCCAATAGCCCTGGAAAACCCGGCATAATAGAGATTGTCGTATTCCTCAGAGGGCCTTAATTTGGAAAACCCCTCTTTAATGGCTTCGGTGGTCAAGGAGGAGATCCATAACCGTTTTACTTCCCCACCGTAGTTGGCCTGATGCATAACCCAGCGTTGAATAAGCTCCCCTTCCTGTCCAGCATCCCCACAATTTATGACTAGCTCTGCTTTATCAAAAAGCCCCTTTACAATCTTAAACTGTTTTTGTATCCCACTGTTGTCTACCACTTTAGTTTTAAACTTTTCGGGCAGCATGGGTAAATTATTAAGGTCCCAGCTTTTCCAATGGGGCTTATAGTCATTGGGCTCAAATAAGGTACATAGATGCCCAAAGGTAAAAGTTACCGCATAACCATTACCTTCAAAATAACCATCGCGTTTGGTGTTGGCACCTAAGACTTGGGCAATTTCACGGGCAACGCTTGGTTTTTCTGCTATACAAACCTTCACTTGATATGGTTTTATTAGTGGGTGCAAAATACTTAATTTAAACCTAATCTTCATAGGTCCTTTAAAGTGGATTTAGTCCTACTATGTTAATTTTATTTGTCAATATATTTTGAGGTGATTTGGGCCAGGAAGTGTCTGCCAGAAACTATCGGGGCTCTGGGTAGTTATAAGGCCATAGAAGGTAATAGGGGTTTATAATTGGAAAAATAGGCCGTGTGTTGTGTTGATCGTGATTTAGATGGGTAAAAGGACCAATTTTGAATGGAAAGCAATATATTTATAGAGGATGAGGCAAGGTGACAATTGAAAGCAAAACGGCGTAGTGCCGGTTTAGAATCAGGAAATGGTTGTTGTACCCCATGCCATTAGGCGAAGCAAGGTGTGGAAAAGACGTTGATGACAGATTCGGGAATGTTTTTAGTAAACTATTTTTTTATAAATATATGAAAAGTAAATACCTTATTTTAATGGCTTTTTGTAGCCTAATGAGTTGTAATTCCCCCTCGCCCAAAAGCCTCTTCAATGGAAGGGATTTGGACGGGTGGCACGTAGATATCCCTGAAATGGATAAGGATTCCAGTGCCATTAACCCCTTTATCATAAGGGATGGCCTCCTGGTAAGTTTGGGCAATCCACAAGGACACCTTATTACCGATGCCGTTTATAGTAATTTTAGATTGGAAGTGGAATATAGGTTTGCCGGTGAACCGGGAAATTGTGGTGTATTGGTTTTTGCTTCCACTCCCAGAATGCTCTATGATATGTTCCCTAAATCTATAGAGGTGCAAATGATGCACAAGAATGCAGGGGATTTTTGGTGCATTGTCCAGGATATTAGTACCGATAATATGGAAGAAAGAAGAGGGCCTAGAAAAGACTGGGGTATTACCGAAGGCAAGTTACGAAGGATAAAAAACCTGACTGACGGGTCCGAAAAGCCTTTAGGGGAATGGAATTCCATGACCATAGAGTGCCTTAACAATGAAATTAAGGTTTGGGTTAATGGCGACTTGGTAAACCATGGATACAATGCCACGGCGAACAGTGGGCAAATTGCGCTTCAGGCCGAAGGTGCGGAAGTGGAATTTAGGAAAGTATTTCTCACTCCTATCACGGCCTTGACCCAGTAAATATATATGTGGGTACCTTGTACAGGCGGACAATTATTTTGCTGGAGGTGACATAATTGTCGGTAAAGCAGCTTTTTGTATCTTATTAGTATTGGTTTAGTTCCACTTCATTAGGCAATAAGATGAATATAAAGCTTCTTTTTTTACTCACTTTTCTTCTCATGGGCTTCAATTGCCTTCTTGCCCAAGAACCTTATTTTAAGAAAAGGAAGGAAATGGTGAATACTCAGCTTCAAGATCGTGGAATAAGGAACCCTGCCACCCTATATGCCATGTTAAATGTAGCTCGACATCAATTTGTTCCCCTTGAACTTGTGGAGCACGCCTATTCTGATACCCCCCTGCCAATTGGTTATGGACAAACAATTTCCCAACCCTATATAGTAGCCTTTATGACCGAAACCTTGAATTTAAGGTCATCCGATAGGGTGTTGGAAATAGGTACGGGTTCTGGATATCAAGCTGCGGTATTGGGCAAAATAGTAGATTCGGTTTATAGCATAGAAATTGTGGAGGAGTTGGCCGCTTCGGCTAAAAATAGACTGGAAAAGCTAGACTATGGCAATGTAATGGTTAAATGGGGGGACGGGTACCACGGTTGGCCACAAAAGGCTCCTTTTGATGCCATCATGGTAACAGCCGGGGCCGATTCTGTTCCACAGCCCTTATTGGACCAATTGAAAATTGGTGGACGTATGATTATTCCTGTGAGGACCAAGGACCATATTACGCAATTGGTAAAAGTGACCAAAAAGAAGGATAAAATTGTCTCCAGAAAACTAATTCCTGTCCGGTTTGTACCCTTTACAAGGAAGAATTGAATTTTATGGGGACTATTTTGGATAGAAATGCAGTATGTTATCAACAGGATTTATATGCTCATTAATTAATTCTTAATGTTATAAGAGCAAATTGTCCACTGGTGATACATTTCCTGGGCACAGATCTTCTAGCAGCACATTTCCTATGCGTACTCGTATCAGGCGCAAGGTAGGAAAACCTACAGCGGCGGTCATTTTTCTAACCTGTCTAAATTTTCCTTCGGTAATAGTGATGCTTATCCAGGAAGTGGGGCGGTGTCTACCGGCCCTTATTCGCTTATCCGGTTCCGCCAAGGTAGGTAGGTTGTGTAACCTGCAAATGGTAGAAGGTTTTGTCTTATATTTTATACCGTGGAAGCCAATTTGGACCCCTTGGCCCAATAGGGTTATGGCTTCTTCTGTGATTTCCCCGTCTAACTGCACATAATATTCTTTTTGTACACCGGAGCGGTTTATGTAATCACTTAGTTTTCCGTTGGTGGTAAGCAGCAACAAACCCTCAGATTTTTCATCCAG
>CAXAVP010000137.1:0-11521 GCA_963972175.1 uncultured Arenibacter sp. | reverse complement strand
GGAGATTCTGCGAATTCCCATAAAAATAAACATGCCATGAGCTAAAGCAATTCACCACCGTGCGAGAAAGTATTAAAAACAGACTTAACCTGTGAATCATCCATAAAATTACAGAACTGAAATCGACAAAGGAGATTCTGCGAATTCCCATAAAAATAAACATGCCATGAGCTAAAGCAATTCACAACGGGGTATTCCAACAATTGCATTTCCACAGCCTGTGAATCATCCATAACCCTTCGGCTCCGCTCAGGACAGGATTAAAAGAACTGAAATCGACGAAGGAGATTCAGTGAATTCCCATAAAAATAAACATGGCATGAGCTAAAGCAATTTACGGCCAAAAAAAAGGGGGTTGGCATTAAGAAAGCTGTAAACCATCCCCATCTTTCTAGTTGTGCCTATTCGGCTGCATAAGAAAAGTTATTCTTAAAATAAATAGATGGGTTGCAAAGACATCAGAAACTTCACAAGCGCTCCAAGTACTTATATATTTCATACTGTGAGCGTACCTCATCCTCCCCTAGGGCCACCTCTACATATTCATTTATGGTATCTCTACCAATGATCCTGGCCTTTACGTTATCGTTTAACTGTACGCTCAATACCCCTTTTAATTGGTCAAAGACGTCGGCATCCAAAATTGGTGTAATGACCTCTATGCGCTTATCCAGGTTCCGCGTCATCCAATCAGCGCTTCCCATAAACAATTCCTCCTTCCCATTATTGTGAAACAAAAACACCCTGCCGTGCTCCAAAAAACGGTCTACTATACTATTCACTTCAATGTTCTTGCTCTGTCCTTCCACTCCCGGTACCAGACAACAAAATCCCCTCACCAAAAGTTTGATCTTAACCCCGGCATTACTGGCCCTATACAGCCATTTTATCATCTCCTTATCTTCCAAACTGTTCATCTTGGCCGTGATCATCGCCGGTTTATTGTTCTGGGCGTTCATTATTTCGCGCTGTATGAGGTGTATAAAACTACTCCTAGTATTGAAGGGTGAAATGAGCAGGCAGTTTAATTTGGGTTTCAATAGTTCCCTTTTTAGCACTTTAAAGACCTGTGCCAGATCTGCACTTATGCTTTTGTTTGCCGTAAACAGCCCGTGATCACAATATATTTTGGCCGTTTTGGAATTAAAATTCCCGGTACCTATATAGGCATAACCCACCTTCTTGCCATTTTCCAAACGTTCTATATGCAAGATCTTGGAGTGTACTTTTACGTTGGGAAAACTGTAAAAGACCTCAGCGCCCTTCTCCTCAAATTTTCTGCCCCATTTTATGTTGTTGGCCTCATCAAATCTGGCCTTGGCTTCCACAAATATGCTCAGTTGCTTGCCATTTTCCAGGGCCTTGAGCAAGGCAGAGGTTAAGCGCGACTTCTTGGCAATGCGGTAGAGCGAAATATGGATGGCGATTACCTTTGGATCCCTAGCGGCCTGGAACAACCAATCCTCTACATACCGGAAATCCTGATACGGAAAATGCAGCAGTTGGTCTTTCCGGGCAATAAGATCAAAGAAATTGTGGGACTCCTCAAAGGGTTGACTCCTTAATGGGGGCAGGGGTTCAAAGTTTAATTCGGCTTTATCTATAGCTGCTGCCAGCGAAAAAAAATCGCTAAAATTATGGCGCTTTCCCCCTGAAAACATATCAATTTTCCCCAACTCCAAACTACTTCTAAGTATTGATCGTACCTCCTTTGGCATGCCTTGTTCGTAAAGCAATCTGGTGGGTTGCCCTATTTGGCGTTGGGAGAGTGCTGTGTATATCTGCTCTATCCAATCCCCCTCGTAATCGTCATCCAAATACAGTTCAGCATCCTTGGAGACCTTGATATTGTAAAGGGATACATCCGAAAGGTTTGGAAAGACCGCCTGGGCATTGCACTTGATAACATCCTCCAAATAGGTGTACACCCTGTTTCCGTCTTTTGCCGGCACCTCAATAAATCTGCCCAATTCGGCGGTAGGCACATACACTACCCCTATTTTATTGGCATTTTTATCATAGGCTACAACATACAATTCACCCTCCTTGAGTGAATTTGCCGTTAGGTCCGCGCCATCAATAAGGGTAAGATTCGAAGCTATTTTGTGCTCAAAAAATTTCTGAAGGTCTTCTATTTGGGCTGTTGAATAATCCGCCAAGCCCAGAAGGTGAATCTTATGTTGTTTTAATTCCGGGAGAACCTCCGTTCTAAAGATTTCCCCAAAGCGCTGTTGCTGTTGGTCTATTTGGAACAACAAGGTTTTTAGCAGCTTATTGGGCTTTAGCTCCAAGGGTTTTCGAATATTCTTTTTTACTTTTTTTATTTGACGAAGTTTTGAAATCCGCACCTTAAAAAACTCGTCCAGATTGGACGAAAATATAGCTAGGAACCGCAACCGTTCCAACAATGGGTTTCTATGGTCTGCTGCTTCCTGTAGTACCCTTTCGTTAAAACGCAGCCAGTCCAATTCCCTGTCCCGGTACGAAAAATCTTCTGCCATAACGCCTGTTTCCATAGGGCCAAAATAGCAATACTTTCGCTTTTATATTGACGCATTTAATGGACGGAATGTAATTTTATGATTAAGAATTTAACAAGATATGTTATGGTATTGGTTTATTCCTACATCCAAAGAGCCCGCTAAAATTATTGGGTGTTCCCTATTTATTTGGCTGGAGTAGGTTTAAATTCATAAGCCATGTGTCTCATGGGTCCGATGGGGTGCCAATCCCTTACCGCCTATGGCGGGATAAACTTCTCGCCCCATCCTTGTCCCAACTATGTGGTCCCACCTGGGTTAGCTCGCAGTGCTCGTGGACCAGAAGTGCCCACTACTGCAAATAGAAAACCTTGTTTCGCTATCGCGAACCATTTTTTCATTTCTTGTTGAAAGCTCGGGCAGGCCCAGCTTACTTCCCAGAAATGAAAAACCGGATCAAACTCAAAAGTTGGGTCTAAAGTGAATAACTTATTTCTTTGCGCTTTAAATTTATAGGATGAACAAAGGAACCGATCTATCGCTATTGAACTAATTTTTACCAGAGGGATTACTTGATTTTTTGATGTTGTCGGGCATGAACAAAAGCCGATAAAGAATCCCTTGTACTTCAATCGATTAACCATATTTTTAGAAGAAAAAACCTGGATTCCGGAAGCTTATAAGGATCATACATGTAAGGGGAGTGGTTTTATGGAGTCCAGGGTCATTGAAGATTATCCCATTCGTGACAACTTGGTCAGCTTGAGCCTCAAACGCTGGCCCTGGGATGTCCTGGTATATAGAAAGTGGACCAAATAAAGCCGTGATTGGGATGATTTTATTGCACAAGGGACCCGCATGTCAAAGGAGTTTGCTGCTTTTTTTAAAGAGATCAACGGATAATACAGCCCAAAGAAACACAAGACGATTTTAACATTTAAAACTATCATTTTTAAGGGATTGGCACCGATGCTACAAAAATTGTTTGGAATAACGCAATACGCAGTTGTTGTGTAGTGGTATTTATCAACTTTACCCAATTACACCTTTTCCACATATTTATAATAATCTATTTACTTAAACTGATGAAAACTTAAAACTATACTATTAAAATTGAAAATTAGCCATACATAATAATACGTTATTAAGTATATATATCAAATCAAAAAATTAACAATATACTTGTCATTTTACTGATTTTATATATTTGCTACTGTATTAAAAAAAATCTTTACTTTAGACCTCAAAGCAACTTCTTTACCTAATCTTATAATACGAAAAGATTCGAATGAAGGATAATATTAGCAAATTATAATGTCCAGTTTGAGAGAAAATAATAAAGAAGAATTATTGCTTAAAAGGCTTATTAACAATAATGAAGGAGCCTTCAGAGAATTGTACGACGGCTATAGGGATAACATATACGCTTATAGTAAAAGTATGTTGAAAGACAGGAGCCAAGCTGAAGAAATCGTTCAAGACGTTTTTATGAAAGTTTGGTTAAATAGAGCTGCATTGGATCCAACACTATCTTTCAAGGCATATGTGTTTAGATTGACACGGAATATGACTATAAATGTTCTAAAAAAGGCAGCCAATGAAGAAAAGCTAAAGAAGATAATCTTTTATAAAACACAGCATAATTACAGTCCATCGCCTGATGTAACTATAAATGAAAAAGACTACAATGAGCTGCGGGAAAAAATTATAGAAGAACTGCCTCCTAGGAGAAAACTAATTTTTGAAATGTCTCGAAATGAAGGGCTTAGTTATCAAGAAATAAGTTTAAAATTGGGCATATCTGAAAGTACTGTTAAAACTCAAATGAGCAAAGCTCTTGAAACCATCAGGGCTTTGTTGTATAAACACTCTGATGTAACTTTTGTCATAGCCATTCTATATAAAGACATTCTTTAAGAGTTCAACTTTCTTCTCGTCTTATATTATGTAGCCTCTTTCCTTTATAAATAGCTTCTAATCAGACATTTTTTCTATTTATCCGTTCTATACTTTATCAGACGTAATTTTTTTTTAAGGTGTGAGTAGTACTATACCTGTATCCAATTGTTATATAAGTAATAGGTTACATCATTTTGTTTTGTAAGAACAATCCAATAACCTAATCAACCAACAAATGGAATATGCCGAAGTACCCGGAAATAAAGAAGATTCTAGACAAATATGTGCAAGATGAATGCACTCCTGAAGAATTAGATATATTGATCAATTATTTCAGGGAGTCTAAAAATACTTCAGAAGTACCATCAGTTGAAGAGGTCAACCTAGTATTGAAAGACCCTCCAAAAATGGAGTCTAACACTGCGGAGAAAATATATAATCTAATCATATCCTCTCCCATTAAGAGTAACGCTTCCGGAAAAAAGAAGAAAAAAAGAAGACGAAAAATTTGGCAGTATAGCTCTATCGCTGCAATGATAATTGGAATAATCCTAGGTGGATATTATACCAATAAGCCAGATTCTTATGCACCATACTCAACACCCAATTTAATAAATAACAATAATGTGACCACTCTAGAAATTGGAGACAATAAAGTACATATTATGGATCCATCACAGGACAAACCAGTACTTGATGCCCATGGAAACATTATAGGTAGGCAATTTAAGAACAGTTTGGTTTATGACACTGGAACGGAACAAAATGAGGTAAAATACAACACTTTGAAAGTTCCATATGGTAAGAAGTTTAATCTAATTCTATCTGACGGAACAATAGTGTATTTAAATGCTGGGACATCTTTGAAATACCCCATAAAATTTCCAAGTAATGGCAGCCGCCAAGTCATCCTATCAGGAGAGGCTTTTTTTGAGGTGACCGAAAACAAGGAAAAACCCTTTATCGTAACGGCTGATGAGGGCATGAAAGTTAAAGTTTTAGGAACCCGATTTAACATTAAATCCTATCCGGAAGATGGCAATGTTGAGACTACTTTAATAGATGGCAAAGTAAGGATCATGGAAAATAACTCATCTAAAGAGGTTGACCTTAAACCCTCAGAAAAGGCAATCTATCATAAGAATAAGGATGCGGTCACTGTTAAGGGGGTGGATACTAGCCAGTTTACCTCTTGGAAAGAAGGAGTCTTAATATATGACGAAACTCCTTTGTATCAAGTCATTAAAGACTTGGAGAGAACATACGATATAGCTTTCGAGGTTGAATCCGAAACGATTAGAAACTACAAGTTTAATGGGGTTTTCGATAATTTAACGGTAGATCAAATATTAGAAATATTTGAACTGTCCTCGCCAATTAAATATTATAAACTAAACAAGAAAATCATTTTAAAAGAAGCTAAGTCATAAGGAATTATATGCTGCTACATATAATTTCAACACCTAATAGTTCAACATGTAAATAAACAATTAAAACCTATTGTAATTATGAAAAAAAGGAAAAACACATCTTCCATCCCTCCCAAAAATCACTCGCCCACAGATATGGCCATTAACAAACAAGGAAATTAATACTTCCTAAAAGCGATGGACAGTCATTGTCTATATCACCTTTAAAAGAAGTTTTTAACAAAGGGCCATGAACATTGCTCCATTATGGGGTCATGACTTTCAACAAATATTCTTCGTCATGACCATTTATCCCTAGTAGATCAATGCGTCATAAAAGGAGGAAAAAAGAGAAAGGTAGATGCTGCTACATCTACCTCTCAAAGTCCATTATTTAATTACACCGAGTAAATAAACAATTAAAACCTTTCAAAATTATGAAAAAAAAGAGAATCCAATGCTCTAAAAATCTTATTCTGCGGATTATGAAGATTTATTTAATGTTACTGACCATAACCATTTTTAAAACATTTGCTTCCGATACGTTTGCCCAGAATATTAGCTTAAAAGCAGACAATATTAAAATCAAGAAAATCCTCACTGAAATTGAAGAAAAAAGTGGCTATAGCTTTTTTTATAACTCTAGTATTGTAAATGTACATGAGAGGACCAGCCTGAACATTGATAACCTTGACCTTAAAGAAGCCCTGAAGGTCCTTTTGGATGAACAAGGGATAGATTTTAGTTTTTTAAATAACACTATAATTCTTTACCCAGAAGGCGATAGGGAGTATAGAAAAAAAGTGGAAAATGCATTGATAGGAAAAATAAAAACAACCATTTCCTCATCAATGACACCAAACCATATCAATAACCTTATAAGGGCTGCCAACTATCTACAAACCAAAATTACGGGTCTAGTGGTCGATGCCAACGGGATACCACTTCCAGGTGTAAACGTCTTGGTCAAAGGAACAAATATTGGGATAATGACCGATCTTGATGGTCGCTTTGAAATCAATGCCAATGAAGGAACCGTCCTCATATTTAGCATGCTCGGTTTCAAGGAAAAGGAGGTAAACCTAAAAAACCAAGACAGTTCCAATATAACCGTAGTGCTTTACGAATCCAGTACACAACTGGAAGAAGTAGTTGTAGTTGGGTATAATACTGTAGAAAAGAAACATATTGCCTCCTCCATAGAGGAGTTGGACATGGACTTGATCAAGTCCAGGCCTATAACCAAGCTGGAAGAAGCTTTTAATGGAACCATTCCAGGAGTCACACTAATGCAGGGCAATAATTTACCGGGCAGCGTTCCAGGTGTTATATCAATTAGGGGCATCAGTACTTTGCAAAATGCCGACCCTTTAGTTATAGTTGACGGAATGGAACAATCCCTTACGGACATTGATCCTAATCAGGTAAAAAGCATAAGTGTCCTTAAAGATGCGGCATCTGCATCTATGTATGGTTCCAGGGGTGCCAATGGGGTAATTATAATTGAAACCGAACGTGGGACTACGGGGCAATTCAAGGTAGACCTACACACTTGGGCAGCGATTCAAGACCCAATTGATTCACCGGATTTTGTCAATTCGGCCGATTATATGCGCCTTAGGAACGAAGCACACCAAATACAAGGGCAAACTTTGCTATTTACGGATGAAGATATTCAAGCAGCAGAACGAGGAGAAACGGCCAATACCAATTGGTTAGACGCTGTTATGCCCAATAAGGCACATTCGTTTAATTCTTCCTTAAGTGTCTCAGGCGGAGGCGGTGTAGGGACATTTAACCTAATGCTCGGATACATATCGGAGAATGGCTTAAATAGTATTGAAGGAACGGACAAATTCAGTGCACGGTTTAATACCAACATTAACATAGATGACAAGTTTGTATTATTGGCCGACTTTTATGCCCATAGGTTGCAAGTAGATAGACTTTATGCCAATACGGATGGTCATGGCCTATACAGAAATGCCTGGAAAATGAACCCTACCCAAGATATTTACTACGACTCGGAAATTAAGGATCATTACATATTATACAATAACCTAAATCCCATTGCATCCATAGACCATGGTGGAAGAAGTAACAATTTACATGATAGAAGTACAATAAACCTTAGGCCTAGATATTATATCAACGACAATCTCTATATAGCTGGGAATGTCTCCTATATGATCAACAAATCTGCCAACAAATATGAGAGGAATACATTTAAGTTTTTTGATGGTGACAACAAGCCTGTTACTACTTGGGGTAATGCCGTTGGTTCTTCACAAGGTGTAAGCGTTAGCCAGATTACAGCTAGAGCCAATATCAATTACGAGCAGAAGTTGAGGCAAGAAAAAGATCATCTTTATTTCGTTACTGGTGCGGAGACCATGAATTACAATTACACAGATTATCGGGAAATTTCAAAAGCTTCCTTTTTCGGTAAACTAAATTATTCATTTGATAATCGCTATTTGTTGGAGATTACCGCTAGAGCGGATGGTAGTAGTAAGTTCGCTCCTGGAAACAGATGGGGGTTCTTCCCTTCTGGTGCCTTGGCCTGGAACGTTCACAATGAAGGGTTTATGTCCGGATTAAAAAATATGGGAGCCATTGACCAACTTAAATTTCGATATTCATATGGCAAAATTGGGAACGAAAATGTTAGTCCCTACCTATGGGAAGAAGTTGTAAATACCTGGGGTTGGACAATGAGGGTACCTAACCCTGACTTTACATGGGAAAAACAAAAACAAACCAATCTTGCCGTGGATTTAGCTACCTTGAACAATAGGCTTTCCATAACTGCGGAATGGTACAAAAAACACTCCTATGACCTAATATATTCCAATTTTCCTGTGCCACCCTTAACTGGCTCCTATTATTTGGAAACCTCAGTAAATATTGGGGAAGTCGAAAACAAAGGCTGGGAAGTCTCTGCCAATTGGAGCGATAAAAAAGGGGACTTCTCTTATAGCGTAGGTGCTAGCCTGTTCAATAACGAAAACAAGGTATTGAAAGCAGGCTATGCTGTATCGGACACCTTGATTTTCAAAAATAACAATGATAAAATTTGGTACAAGGGCATTGCCATAGACAATTATTATGGCTATGAAAGTAATGGATACTTCCAAAACCAAGAGGAAATTGAAAGCACCATGGCCAAACTGCCCAATACACTACCAGGAGATATAAAATATGTTGATCAAAATGGAGATGGAATCATTAATGATGATGATAAAATTAATCTAGGCGATCCATTGCCACATTTCAATTATTCCGCACGTGTTAATCTAAAGTACAAACGATGGGATATAAACGTTCTTGGTCAAGGAGTTGGCAAACGTACCGGCAGGCTTAATGGACTGGAAGGCTACCCGGTAATTATGGATGGATCCAGTAACAGTCTTGGTACGCCAAGACAGTATTATATGGACAACCGTTGGACACCGGAAACCCCTAACAGTCGCTTTCCAAGGGTTTGGACGGGCTCCAGTCCCAATGCTGTACTAAGCGACGTCTGGCTCAGCGATGCTTCCTTTTTTAGAATAAAAACTCTTCAATTGGGGTATACCATACCACAGTTAGGCAAAAACATTAAAAACCTGCGCATTTACACGAACGCCCAAGATGTTTTTACATTTACTAAATGGGAGGGACTAGAACCTGAACGAAATGGAGGAAATGGAAACTACCCAAGGATGGCCAGTTACAGTTTGGGAATCAAGGCAACAATATTATAGTATTAAAAAAATTTAGCAAAATGAAACACGCAATAGTTATTATCATCCTTTTGGCCTTCCTTACCACTGGATGTGAGAAATATTTGGATAAAACCGACCCTACAGCAACTTCTTTCGTAGAGTTTTTTAATGATGAGGAAGATTTACGTAGAGTAGTATACAGTAGCTACTTGGATGTATTTACACACCCTGGTGATAGACGACTACTTTTTTATATGGATGACGGCAAATCAGATAATGCCTATTCACGAATTGAAGGTGACAATCACCAAAAAATAGCCAATGGGAATATAAATAGTAGTACCAGTGCATTTTTGTATTACTATGAGTTGCAAATGAAGCATTTGGGGCGTTTAAACACTTTTATTGCCAATACGGATGTACCCTATGTGGAGGACGAAGCAACACGTACCAAATATAAAAGTATCTTGGAAGCCCTGAGAATATGGCATTATTTCAAATTAACCTTTAAATGGGGCGATGTTCCCTTTCATTTAAAACCTGCAGATTTATCGGATGCCATACAACCGGTTACCCCAAAAGCAAAGATTCTGGACACCATATTTCCCTTAGCTGAGAATATCGCCAATAAATTGCCCAAAGAGGAGTATACTTCAGACAAGTATATGTTTAATCAATACTCCCTAAAAGCGCTCATTATGCGCTATGCCCTCTACAACGAACGATATGAGCTAGCTGCACGTTTGGCAAAGGAAATAATGGACAGTGACCAGTACCAACTCTATCCCAATTATGGTGATCTTTTCCAGTACGAAGGAGCTGCTGTCAACAATGAATTTATAATGCATTTTGATATGGCCAGCCATAACAACAGTGCTACACATAGTTTTAGCCATTTAGGCCCTCATTATAGGACGGGAAATGGTCAATCCTATCTCGTTCCCCTAAAATCGCTCGTTGATTCTTATTGGACCTTACAAGGACGATCCATAGACAACGACCCCTTATACACCAAGGAAGAGTATGAACTTAACCCAGGCCTTAATAGAGATCCTAGATACAAAGCTAGTATTATGGGACATGGAGATGTATTTTATGGGGATACCATAGATATTTATAACCCCAACAACCCCATGTTCTATGAAAACGAAAGGGCCAGTAAATCCGGATATTGGTATAAAAAATTTGTCTCAGAGGATGATGCATTCAGAGGTAGTGGCAGATTGGATTACGGCTTACTACGCTATGCTGAAGTCTTATTGACCTATGCTGAAGCGAAGATAATGCTAAATGACATTGACGCATTGGCAAAAAAATGTATCAATGATGTTAGGACGAGAGCTGGGTTGGATATGAATGAAGCTGATGTTACTTCCTCCGAGTATTCCAATTATTCCCAACAGCAATGGATAGACCTTATTCGAAATGAGCGCAGGATCGAATTTGCAGGAGAAGGCCTTAGATATGCCGATATTATCCGCTGGAAAATTGCCGAGGATGTACTGAACCAACCTGCATTGGGACACACCAGAGAAGTTGATAATAATATAGAAACCTTAAAGATTGAGGATAGGAGTTTTGCTCCGCACAATTACCTTTGGCCTTTTCATGAAAACAGTTTAAGGGTTGAGCCAGGTTTAGTTCAAAATCCCGGTTATTAATCTTCCTTTGTAAAATTTTATTTAGGGATTTAGTCACATAAACATGTGCCAAAATGATAACAGGTCGCAAAATGCGACCTGTTTTTGTTTTTATAATGTACTATTAAATATTGTACCTATGTTGTACCCAGCACAAATAAAAAAGCCCTCCCATCTGGAAAGGCTTGATTTTAATGGTGGTCCCACCTAGCTTACCGCCTATGGCGGCATAAACTTCTCGCCCAGGATTTGTTCCACAAAAAAAGTCCTAGCTTTCACTAGGACTTTTTGTTACCACTTCGTGGTCCCACCTGGGCTCGAACCAGGGACCCCCTGATTATGAGTCAGGTGCTCTAACCAGCTGAGCTATAGGACCGGCTCAATAG
>CAXAVP010000136.1:0-11595 GCA_963972175.1 uncultured Arenibacter sp. | reverse complement strand
ATTTGTGAAAGAATTCAATCTGGAGGTACACCTTTGTCTACGGAAAAAAAGTATTATAATGGTAATATTAATTGGTTTACAACCAAAGAGTTACAAGATGAATTTGTTTTGAAAAGCGAAAGCAGAATTTCGAAAATTGCTGTGATGGAAAGTTCAACCAAACTATTCCCTGTTGGAACTGTAGTTATTGCAATTTATGCTGCCCCAACGGTTGGGAGAATTGGAATTCTCACTGAAGAAAGCGCATTTAATCAGGCATGTTGTGGTATTATTCCAAACACTTTTTATATTAATAAGGAATATCTTTTTCTAACTTTATTACTATATAGGAAAAAATTAAATGTTTTAGCTTCTGGTACCACACAGAAGAATCTTGGTGTAGGCACAATTAAAAATCAGTTATTCGTCGTACCCCCTCCTAGACTAATGCAGGCATTCTATAAAATAGTAAGTCCTTGCTTTTCAAAAAAGGAGAAATTGATTTTAGAAAACCAAAAACTCTCAGAACTTCGCGATTGGTTATTGCCAATGTTAATGAATGGGCAGGTGCGCGTAGCGCATTCCGATGTTAAGAGGAATCTTGGTGAAGCAGAGGAGCAGTTGGGGATGGTTGCGGAGGAGGGAGGTAGATATGGCAACTAGCGAGAAACAAGAAGTTAAGAATTGGGATGCCCTAACAATATGGTTATTGGTAATTGCTGCATTAATATTAGTATTCTCGTTTGCTGCGCCAGCTTTATTTGTGGGTAAAGCAATATCTCCAAAAGTAGATTTCTCTCAGACTGGTCCTATAGGTGATACTATTGGGGGCATCATGAATCCATTTATAGCACTAGTGGGAATATTGCTGACATTTTTGGCATTTTACATGCAAATCAAGGCGAATCAGATTCAAAAGCAATTATTTCTAGATGGTCTAAAGGCTGAAAAGAAAAAAGAAGATGATTTAGAGAAAAAGGATGCACTTTATAAATTAAGCCTTTTGAATTCTGATTTAGAAATTATACTTAAAGACATAACTGACAAGGCATCCAAAATAAAGGAATATTATGAAAAAGAACGGATTAAACCTTATGATGCGAATCTCCTGTTTAGAACGCCCTCTAAAAAATATACTAGAATTTTGGATTTAGATAGACTCTCTATCTATAAAGGGTTCAAATTGTTTTTAAGTGGAGATGAAAAATGGCTTAAAACATTCAATAACTTATATAATACATTGGATTATTTACCAATGTTTTTTGAAGAGGTTTATAAAATCTACGACAACCATTCTGCAACTAAGCTTGAGAAAAAAACAAAAGTAACCGAATTGTTATTGGAATTCAATAAAATGGGTTCTCAATTACTTACGGCCTATAAAATGGAGAAGAACGGAGTTGACTATTTGAATTTTCCGGCAAGTAGCTGTGTTAACGAAGCCATCGGTAAGTATTATGAAATAATTGATAGAAATTACGATGAATTTGGAAATTTTAAAAGTGAAACCGATTACGATGAGTTCAAGGATGAAATGCTATTGCCTTTTATTACAAATGTACTCGGGCAAAGGGAAGAACCAATGACCTTTGACAGAAGACTTGAGCCACTCATACAATTAGCTTCAGATATAAGGAAACAAATTAATTTAATTAAACAGGAAAGTCTTTGGTTTGTCAATAATGTTGAGCGGCAATATATCAGTCTAATGGTTGATGACGGTGACTCAAAAAGTACTCATACAGTAATCAAGGAAATTCATGATTTTATTTCAAAGGGCTTAAAAGATTTAATTTAGTAATAATATGCCATTCCAACCAGAAAAAATAGAACGTTCACATGTATTAAAGGCTTTTCAGGATATAGATACTGAAAAGTTAGGAATAAGGCCATCTACTAAATGGGACATAGTTTATCAGGGTAAAAGATACCCGCCCAAAGATGTTGGCCGTCTGGCTCATGAATATGCCACTGGGGAATATTTTTGGCAACCTGGTGGAGGTGAGGGTACCAATAAATATTTTAAAAAATTAGGATTCCTTGTCATCAATAAGACAGAGCCAATAGATGAGGTGATAAAAACGCTAATACCCAAGTACAAGCATATTATTACAACACATGACAAATATAATGAAGTATATAAGTGGGAAGCGGTAGAGAATTTTCAAAAACATTGGGATATGGAAGCAAATGATTTGGTCTCAATGATAGACAAGTCTTTCCCTGGCAACAATAATTTATGGACAAGCCGTAATTATTACCCCATTAACATGCTTAAAACATTTGCAGAAAATAATTCTCCTAAGGTCAGGGATGCTCTTAAAAATCTTTTTAATGAAAACTCCTCCTTGGATGAAAGAATTTCAGCATATCAAAATGTTTTAGATGAATTATTGAGTGAAGATAATGTTATAAGAAAAGCTAGTAACAAGCATCATTATCATGATGCCAGATCAATAAGTCTGCTTCTTTCATTCCAAGCACCAGCAAAATATTTCCTATTTAAGCATGGTGTCTTAAAAAAGTTCTGTGCTCGCCTAGAAATTGATATGCCAAAAACTGGCGACATAGTAAATCAAATTCTAATCAATAATGAGGTTAACTTGTTAGTTAAAGAAATTCTGGTTCAAGACAAAGAGTTATTGGAAATTCATAAAAATAGACTTACCCCTAATTCTTTTAAAAATGATGATTATAATATACTAACACAAGACTTTATTTATACAGTGTCAACTTACATGGAGAAAACTAAAAGTACAACCCAATATTGGGGTTTGGGGTTTAATACCAATTACGATCGCTTGGAAAAGTTTAAAAAACAAAATTTCTGGCAAGCAATCGATTATGAGCCTGGAAACAAAACACCAGCTGCGATAAAGACTCGTAAAGCATTCGAAAAAATACAAGTTGGGGATAAAGTCCTCATCAAGGGCTATGGAGGCACGCACCATTTAAAAGTGCATTATAAGGGTGAGGTTGTTAAGGTGGACAAAGAGAAGGAGCGTCTTGATTTAAAGCCTCTTG
This sequence comes from uncultured Arenibacter sp., assembly GCA_963972175.1. GTDB lineage: Bacteria > Bacteroidota > Bacteroidia > Flavobacteriales > Flavobacteriaceae > Arenibacter. The sequence goes on along the minus strand of CAXAVP010000136.1, from coordinate 8,592 downwards.
ATGGCGATTTATTCCATGGAGAGGCTCCAAGAGGAAATGGCGCTGGTCAATGGCGTGAAACAATAGTCCCTATAAAGCGAATGAAAGATATTGATTTACTTTTTTACAGTAAACCACAAAATAGCAGTGCTATGGTGAAAAATCCTCCATATCGTAATCACAGCCTTAACCAAATATTATATGGCCCTCCAGGTACTGGTAAAACCTATAAATTAAGAGAAAAGTACTTCGAGAGATTTAGTATAAGTGAAAGTTCTATTTCAAAAGAACAATTTATCATAAATCAAGTAGCAGATTTAACATGGTGGCAAACTTTTGCCATTGCTTTATACGATCTAGGCAAGACCTCTGTAAACGTATTGTTGGGACATGAAATTGTAAAAGCTAAAGCAAGTCTGTCCAGTGCAATGAATATTAGGCCCATTGCTTGGAGCAGAATGCAGGCACATGCGGTTCCGGAATGTCCCAATGTAGGGGTAGTTGATAGAAGTGAGCCTTCTCTTTTTTTTAAAGAAGCGGATTCTGAATGGTATGTTGTAAAAGATAAAGTTGAAAGTTTATATCCCGAGGGCATTAAATTATTGGAGGAAATCAGGGATTTTAAACCAAATGAAGACACGGTAATCAAGAATTTTGAATTTGTCACCTTTCACCAGTCTTTTGGTTATGAAGATTTTGTTGAGGGAATAAAGCCTAAGCTGGAAGAAGGGAATTCTGCCTTAGAATACGAAATTAAAGATGGTATTTTTAAAAAATTATGTCAACGCGCTCTTCAAGATCCTGAAAACAACTATGCAATTTTCATAGATGAAATAAATAGAGGGAATGTTTCTGCCATATTTGGTGAACTTATTACGCTTATAGAAGACGACAAAAGAATTGGCCAGGCACAAGAATTAAAATTAAAATTGCCTTATTCAAAAACTGAGTTTGGTGTACCATGCAATCTTCATATCATAGGCACTATGAATACGGCAGACAGGAGTGTGGAAGCCCTGGATACAGCTCTTAGAAGAAGATTTGTGTTTGAGGAAGTGATGCCTGATCCCTCATTATTGTCAGCAATAACCTATAATCGTTTTAATCTCAAACAAGTGCTTACTACAATTAATGACCGAATTGAAGCCCTGTTAGATAGGGATCATACTATTGGACATTCCTACTTCATTAAATTAGAGAGTGGTGATACAAAAGGGCTAACCAATGTATTTAAAAATAACATTATTCCCTTGCTGCAGGAGTATTTCTATAATGATTATGAGAAAATAGCCCTGGTATTGGGCCCTGGGTTTGTAAAAGAGAAAGAAACAAAGAAGAATATTTTCCCTGAATTTAAACATATTGAAGAACCTGAAATGGACAGGGCTTATGAGTTGATTGCATCAATCGATGATATAGAGGAAGCCGTTGGCCAGCTATTGGGGATCTCACATGAGTAAGCAGAAAAACATATTGCAGGTCTTTGAACATAGTAAATTACACTATGGTCAGAAATATAACGGGATTACTTTTGAGGAAAGACATTTTAATGCCTTGGCGAAACTTAACCAGCTTCATAATAATGAATATTTCACCCTAATTCACAAGGGCATTAAATTTTCACAATACGTTGGGGTTATTCAGATAGACGGGTTGACCATTGAGATTTTGCCCAAAATTGACGGAGGTTCTTCCAATGAAGCATTGTGGCAGAAAGTATTGATCAATATGCTGCGTGCCACTAGGCGTTTAAAGGTTAATAGGGTGGGTCATGCCCATGTAAGTAAACAGCAAATTCACTTGTTGGATATTTATTTTGAATGGTTTCTGAACGAGATAGAGTTATTGGTACGGCAAGGTTTAATTAAACAGTATAGAACCAACAATGGAAATTTAAAGGCCCTGAAGGGGAAGCTTGAATTTTCTGCTCATATTAATCAGAATCTGATACACAAAGAACGTTTCTATACCTCACATCAGGTATATGATCACGACCACCAGATACATCAAATTTTAGGGTTGGCCCTAGATATCATTGATCAGTTTTCCTCGGGTACATATCTATATTCAAAGTGTAAACGGGTACAGGCCAGTTTTCCCGAAGTTTCCAGGGTTAAGGTAAATGCCAGTACTTTTAATAAACTTACTATCAATAGAAAGACCCAACCGTATAGGACTGCCTTGGAAATTGCCCGACTCATTATTTTAAATTTTGCTCCTAATATCTCAAGTGGAAAGGAAAATATGTTAGCCCTACTTTTTGATATGAACAGCCTATGGGAAGAATATGTATTGGCAAGGCTTAAGGCAATTTCTATGGACGGTTTAGTAGTGAAAGGTCAAGAGTCGAAATCGTTCTGGAATGGTAATAAGATTAGACCAGATATTGTAATTCGAAATGTGGATAAGACGTATGTAATAGATACTAAATGGAAGAATATTGGCAATAGTAAACCATCTACAGCTGATCTACGCCAAATGTATGTGTACAATGAATATTGGGGTTCCAATAATGCCTTATTATTGTATCCTGCTTTGGAAACAGAAAAACCTGAATTTATCCCTTTTGAAGGAGATGAAAACCATAAATGTGCACTTGGGAAGTTGAATATTCTAAATGGCGACCAATTAAACGAAAATATTGGTACTGAAATTATGGAATGGTTTATCTAGTCATCATATTCTCCCCTTCCCTCTTTTAACAAAAAATTAACCCAACAGTAAGACATATATAATATTGTTTCAATACGTTTGATAGTCGGCCGTTAAGACCATATTACATGTTAAGATTCCATCATTAAATGAGAATTTAAACCAAGCCTGGGAAACCATTCATTAGTAAATTGAAAATTTTCGTAAAGAGATAAGAGCGGTGATATTGTTATGAATTTTTGTTCGCGGAACCACTTTTGAAAAAGGAAAATTATGTTAACCAATACAAATTATGTTTAATAAGAAGGAGGCTATACTTTTCGTGATAAAAAGAGGCTTACTATTACTTCTATTTTTATCGCTGTCCATGCCATTGCTTGCCCATGGTGACTTAAGCATTCGGATAGCCGAAAAAACCATACAGATATCCGAGGATCCCAACAACTTTGAATTGTATTTCCAAAGGGGGCACTTATACCAACAGCATACCCAATATGCGGATGCCCTGCAAGACTACCACAAATCCCAAGCTTTGGGAAATACCAACAAGGATGTATATTATAGGATTGCTCAGGTGCACTACCTTACCCAAGACTATAAGGAGGCCTTAAAGAGTATCAACTCCTACCTGGAAGTGGATAGCCAAGATGTAAAGGCCAAAAAACTGCAGGCCCAAATACTGTTTCAACTAAAGTCTTACAAAAAGGCCCTGCAGGCATACCGTTATGTGATCCATAATATGATCGATATACGCCCTGAGGATATTTTGGAATACTGTAGCATCATTCTTACCGAAAACAAAAAAAATCACAAGGGGGCCATAGAGGCTATCCAAGCCGGACTGGACCAACTGGGACCGCACACCTTATCACTTCAACTTAAAAAATTGGACTATTTAAAAGAGTCCCATCAAACTGAAAAAGCCCTGGAACAATACAATTATTTTGTCCTTGAATACGAGAGGAAAGAATTTTGGTATTATAGGAAAGCAAAGTATTTATCTGAAATAGGTAAACCCCATGAGGCCTTTATATCCCTAAAATTGGCTACCCTTGCTATTGGGCAATTGGACACTAGGTTTAAAAATATGAGTGCTGTAAAGGAATTAAGACAACAAATAAAAAGCTTGGAAAGCAAAATAAACAACCAGAAATCATGATTAGAAAAAGTACCTTTTTACTAATGGCCCTATGTTCAGTGTATTCTATTGGGCAAACCTCCATTGCAGATATTCCTAATGCAAGTACTGTTGCGGTAACCAATACTATTGGCCTTCCACAGCATACTTCTTCCGTAGAGGTAGAAAGAGGTCCTTACCTGCAAAGTGGCACCCCCACCTCTGTTGTGGTAAAATGGAGAACCAATAGCCCAACGGAATCTGTGGTGCATTACGGTACGGCATTAAACGCTTTATCCAAGAAAGTATCCTATTCTGCTGCAACCACCGATCATGTGGTTACCCTATCCGGTTTAAGCCCAAATACCAAATACTATTTCAATATTGGCAATAAATCCGGAGTTTTGTCCGAAAGTGATGCTGGTGATATGTATGTTATTACACCGCCTATTGCTGGCACAAAGCAATTTGTACGGGCATGGATTTTGGGTGATGCAGGGACGGCCAATAACAACCAGCGCAACGTAAGGAATGCGTATTACGACTATGTGGACAAGGCGCCCCAAAATACCGGTAAGACCGATATGATGTTGTTTTTAGGGGATAACGCCTATGGTAGTGGTACGGATGAGGAATATCAGAATGCCTTTTTTGATATTTATGACGAGATGTTGAAAAAATCCGTAGCATGGTCCTGCTTGGGGAACCATGATGGGAAGTCGGCCGATTCTGCCACACAATCCGGTCCCTACTATGATATATTTACCTTTCCTACGGGCGCCCAGGCCGGAGGTACCGCCTCAGGGACTGAGGCCTATTATTCTTTTGATTATGCCAATATTCACTTTATAATTCTGGATTCCCACCATACCAACAGGGAAGTTGGAGGGGCTATGTATAACTGGACACTGGCCGATATACAGAACACCAAACAAGATTGGATAGTGACCTTGTTTCACCATCCCATATACACCAAAGGGTCCCATGACTCCGATACGGAAGATCGACTAATTGAAATGCGGCAAAACTTTATGCCCATGATGGAAGATAACGGGGTAGACCTTATCTTAAACGGGCATAGTCATTCCTATGAGCGTTCCTATTTCTTGAACGGCCATTACGGATTTGCCAATACCTTTAATCCGGATGAAATTTCCAAGGGCGGACACACCGTTGGCGCCAATGGTTATGGTGATGGGAAAGCCGATAGCGATGGGGCATACCAAAAAACGACTGTGGCTACTGAAGGTGCCGTATACATCACTACAGGGTCTGCCGGTAAAATATCCGGGGGCGACCTCAACCACAAGGCCATGTCCGTTTCCTTGAACCAACTTGGGTCCTGTGTTATGGAGGTGGAAGACGACGGTAAGGGCGGACAAAACCTGACGGTAAAGTTTATCAGGGATAATGACGGTATTGATGATTATTTTACCATCAATAAGTCCGGAATAAGTCTTGCTGCTGATACTAACAATGCTACATCTACATCTGATAGGCTACTTTATGATGCCGACAAGGAGTTGGTAAACCTTAAATTGGACAATAATGAGCGACTAAAGAAGGTGAAGATCTATAACAATATTGGGAAACTGGTAAAGAAAAGTAGAAAGAAGGCCATCAAAGTAGGAAAGATGCCAAAAGGCCTGTATGTTATGGAAATTGTGACTAGTGAAAACACCTATAGCGAAGCGGTGACCATAGAATAGGTTGGCAAAAAGGAGACTATTTTAATTGGTATTCCGTAGTTTGCTTTGGAGGTTTTGGCCATAGTAGGAAAGCTTGGCTAGTGGTATTTAAAAGCCCATAAATGGTGAAAAGCGGTTGTTGAAAATGAAAAGGACAAGCATTTTATTGGGGTCAGTTTTTATTTGTCTGTTAATGTTGTCCGCCAGTAACTGGACCAATCCGCATAAAAGGGATATTATTCCGGAGAAGGTAGCAGCATTATATGCGACCAATTTTTACCGCTTTCAAGATGAGGTGGATTCACTGGCAGCCTTTACCAATGAGTCGAAGGCTGTAAGCGATTGGGAAACCCTGAAAGGGCAGGTAGAAAAAACGAGGTTGGTCTATAAGAAGATCGAGTTTATTTTTGATTATTATCAGACCAATTATAATGGCACCTATATTAATGGAGCCCCTTTGCCCAAGGTAAGCGAGTATTTTGAAGCAGGTAATGTTATTGAACCCTGCGGATTACAGGCATTGGATGAAGCTGTTTATGGAGAAGCATCCCAGGAAAATCTGAAGCACATACGGGAATTGGCCAACCGACTCAAGGAACGGGTAGATTTTATGGCACACATTCACTTCCCCGTTAATTTTAAGTCGAGCCAGCTAATTGAGTGTATCCGGTCCGGTATCGTCAGGATCTTTACCCTAGGGGTTACGGGTTTTGATACGCCAGGTTCTGTAAATAGCCTACAAGAGGGTGCTGTGAGTTGGCAGAGTATGGAAACCATCTTTTTATTTTTTGAAATAGGTATTTTGCCAGAGGCCAAGGGCAAATTTGAAGCCATTAAAAAACTCTTTGTAAAGGGAAGGGAAAGCTTAGATGCCGATATAAGTTTTAATGATTTTGATAGGTTGGTATTTTTAAAGGAAGTGGTCAACCCCTTGTATGCGGCTTTATTGGAATTCCAAAATCTAAATAAAATAAGGCTGGAGCCTTATAAGAAACATGCCCAAAACTATCAGGCCAAGAATCTATTCGATAGTAATTTTCTGAATACGGATTTCTATTCAGAATTGGTGTATTTACCTTTGGATAACCCCAAGACCATCACCTTGGGTGAATTGTTGTTTAAGGACCCCCGACTTTCCAATAACAATGTGATGTCCTGTACCAGCTGTCATAATCCAAACAAAGCTTTTACAGATGGTTTGCCCAAAAGTGTATCCAATCAAAAAGGGGTGTTTACGGCCAGAAATGCACCGAGCTTGATGGGTGTGGGCTATTCTAACCGCTATTTTTGGGATATGCGGGCCTTTGATCTTGAAAGGCAGGTGGTACATGTGATAGATAACGATTTGGAATTCAATACCACTTTTGATACTATAGTGGGAAAACTAAAAAAGGATGCCGATTATAATAGGTTGTTTAAAGAGGCTTATGGTGGTATCTCTACGGAGGATATCAATCAGCGTTCTATTAGCAACGCCATTGCTGCCTATGTAAACTCCTTAAAATCCTTCAACAGTCCGTTTGATAGGTATGTGAGAAACGAAACCACGGTTTACCCGGAGAATGCCAAGCGGGGTTTTAATCTGTTTATGGGAAAAGCGGCCTGCGGAAGTTGTCATTTTGCACCGGTCTTCAACGGTACCGTTCCTCCTTTTTATACGGAGTCGGAATCGGAGGTTTTGGGCATTACCCGGGGTTTTGATTCCATTGCGCCGCAGTTGGATACAGATTTGGGGCGTATGGACAATGGTTTTGTATTGGATAATCACCCGTTTTTTAAAAACTCCTTTAAAACGGTTACTGTCAGAAATGCAGCCTTAACGGCACCCTATATGCACAACGGTTCATTTGTTACATTGGAAGAGGTACTGGCGTTTTATAACCTTGGGGGAGGGGCAGGGATGGGCTTGAAAGTTGAAAATCAAACCTTGCCCGATGCCCCTTTGGAGTTGTCCCAGCAGGAAATTAGGGATATTATTGCCTTTATGGAGACCTTATCGGATTCTCGGGGGTATGTGCCCAGTGGGAACTGATTGGTTAATGATTATGGAGGCTTGACTGTCTCCTCGCCCTTCACTACGGTCACCTCGATCCTGTCTACGATAGGCAGGCGGAGTCGAGAGGTTATAGTCCGTTGTATGACCATATTGAGGTCTCGACTCCGTTCGACCAGGTAAACCTCGACTGTGCTATCCACACAATATCAACTTAAACAATTCATTGTGTTCAACTTTAGGAACCGATGCCATGGCCTAAATTATTTCCGAGCCTTCAATAATTCTTAACGGCCATGTCATCTCCACAACTGAAGAAGATCTGCTTTACAATTGACTTTAAGACAAAGTTGAAGGGTATTCAATAACGAACAATGATTTATCTACACTATAAATGTTGATGGATCAAAGAAACGGCCTATTTTTATTTTAGTAGTAAATCAAGGAGTTTTCACACCGGGCGGGGGAAGGCCTGCCTGACGGCGAGGCAGGCGTCCATAGAGCATTTCACCCTAGTGAAAGCGGCCTGGGCGCTGGGGCTGTGGAAAGTCCGTAGATTTCAAGAAAAGAAAAATCAGCCTAGCGTTTTTTGGTTCGTTTTTTGGGCGATGCAAAAAATGAACAGAACAAGAATTGTGAGGAAGACTGTTCTTATCAATTCCTATCCATACAAATTTTTCAGATTTATCCATTTCTTAATTGTCCGATGAAACCGAGGTAGGAGATTCACGAATACCAGCAAAATAACAATGCCATGAGCTAAATCACACATGTGGTTCTGACCAAATATGTGCGACTTCTCAATCGCCCGAAAAGGGCTCATGTCGAAGTGACTGACGTGTCCGGATGAGCCTGTCTACCGCAGACAGGCCTGTCTGCCGACAAGGCAGGCGTAGTCGAGAGGTTATAGGTAGTTGTAATACCAGACTAGTTCGGGATTAATAGCCCCCATAATCATATACATTTGTGTAATCGATCCGCATTAATTCAAAAAAGAATACTAATTTAATTGGCAGCAGTGTCCGGTCGAGCGGAGTCGAGACCTATTTAACCAGTGCATTATGAAATTTTATTATGTGTACATATTATTTTGTTCTGATGGGGTAACCTATACCGGCATAACAAATAACCTGGCAAGAAGAATCCAAGAACACCAAATGGGA
>CAXAVP010000135.1:0-11709 GCA_963972175.1 uncultured Arenibacter sp. | reverse complement strand
ATAGATACGGGAACTCCAGCCCTTTTAGCCTCATCTATTAAAACTTGGATTGAATATCCAGCTTCTGCCTGTTCGTCCAAACCGGCATGCAATTCTACAAATTCGGCTCCCAGGGCAATGGCTTCCTGCGCACGTTTTACCCTATCCTTAACGCCTATTGTATCAACCACAACTCCTTTCCCATGGGCCATTGCAGATTTTACTGCTCCGGCAATGGTGGAATCGCCCGTAGTTCCCAAAATGGTGATGTAGTCCGCTCCGGCCCCAAAAGCCATATCGGCTTCCAATTCCCCTGCATCGGCCGTTTTAAAATCGGCCAAAACCAGCTTATCCGGAAAAGCCTCTTTCATTTTTCTAATTCCGGATAAGCCTTCACTTTTAATAAGTGGGGTTCCCAATTCTATTATGTCTATGTAGGGTGCCACTTTTGTTGCCAATGCAATGGCATCTTCAATTTTTAATAAATCGATTGCTACTTGTAATTTAGCCATAGTATTCTATTTAGATTAATTTATATTTATGAATTGTTATAATTTGCTTTTGCTATTCCATATTGGCATGACGCTTCCATAATTCTGATGCCTCACTGCCATCCATTTCCCATAAAGTTTGTATTAGGGCGTCCAAAACCAACAGCAGGGATTGTTCAAAAAGACTACCGGCATATTGTTTGGAGATACCCTCATCACGTTCCTGTTTCTGGGCTGCTAGAATAATCACAGAATAATTGGCCATGGTCCCTAATGGAGAATTGCCATTGGTAGTAAAGCACAGTACTTTGGCCCCCACTTTCTTGGCCGTTTCGGCAGCTTTTACAATTCCGCTGGTTGTCCCTGAACCAGACCCGGCCATAAGAAAATCTCCTGCACGTATTGCAGGGGTGGTGGTTTCCCCTACCACATATACCTTGTACCCAAGGTGCATCAATCGCATAGCGCCGGCCTTCATCATAAGCCCGGTACGCCCCGCACCCATTACAAAAATAGTTCCGGTCTTGGTCAGCGATGTTAGCAAAATGGCAATTTCGCCATATTCAATAGCACTTATTGTTCTTTGGTGCTCTTCCATAATGGTATTGATTGCTCTTTCAACACCCTGGGCCAGCTTATTTGTAGCTATAATGTTCATAGACTATTTAACTTGAAACTTTTGTACGGTCATATTCTGAGGCAAAATTACGCTAGCAGTGCATCAAGGAACTTACACTATTTGATAGATGTATGGTACAATTTGCCCTTATTCATTAGAGTGGTGGTGTTATTCACTATTTTTGTGGTATAATTTGGAAACAGGCTCATAAATGACTGGTTTTAACTTTTTAATTCCCTCCTGCCTGGAATCAATACATCTATTTTATGCTTAGTAACAAGGTATTATATATTAGGGATTTAGGAAATTGTCCTCCCGCTTATTTAAATGACCCGGCAAGGCGGGACTTTTTTGAGATCGTTTGGTTGCGAAACGAAGAAGCATTACATGTTCCACAACATGATTTTCAGACCTTAAAGGGAAATTGGATTTATTTGATTCCCCCCTATAGGGTACATCAATTAAACAAAGCCGGTAAAAATGGTGTTCTAATTTCCTTTAAGCAAGAATTATTGGAAGGGGATCTAAAAGAGTTCTTATTGGACGTCTTTAGGATATTCAATATTCAGGGGGAGTTTTCCTGTTTACAGGTAGACGAAAACAGCTCCAATACCTTGGTTTCCGTATTTAAGTTGCTCCAGGAGGAGTACAATCAAGAGGCCATCAATCTCATTATGATGAAAGCTCTCCTAAAGGTCTTCCTACTAAAATTGATACAACTGAAGGAACAGCACTTTACCTTGCAGGATATTAATGAAAAACGGGTGTACGAGTTTATGCTACTACTTGAAATGAACTATCAAGAAGAACGAAACGCCGAGTTTTACGCCGAGAAATTGGGTATCAGCTCCAAAAGACTAAATCAGATATTAAAAGAAAAATTGAGTAAAACAGCTGTGCAGATAATCCATGACCGTTTAATTTTGGAAGCAAAACGACAAATGATCCACAGCGAGTATACGATTAAGGAAATAGCCTATAACTTAGGATTTAAGGACCACTCCTACTTTAGTCGCTTTTTTAGAACCCATGCAGGACAAACGCCAATAGCGTTCCAGAATAAGGCAAAAGAGCACGTAGCAACACATGATAATACCTTGTACAGTTAGTCTAACCAGCTAAGTGCCCGTGGACAGAGGGATGTAAAAAATACGGGATTTATAACATTTGGCACCATCGCAAACTCAATAACGCCCAACTATGGATCTATCCTGAACCAATTAAGAAACAAAAACACAAATGTATCCGTAGAATCTCATTGACAACCTGACTGCCGAAGGCCGGAATAAACCCATTCCAGGAACAGTTCAGAGGCCTTAGAAACCCAGAATACAAGCTGATTAGAGCAACGCAATACTTACATACATATCCGAATACCCAAAAAATGCACTTGATCCATGATAATTTAATTTAAAAGTGGAAGTTAAGGATTGTATTTATGGATAAAATATTGCCAAATAAACTTTAGTATCCAACCAACTTTGGCTCTATAGACGGGAACATTCCTTACAGATTCCAGTTAATACACAATTTACATTTTCAACCAAGTATTCATCCGGAATGGTAAAATTAACTTCTACAGTCAGACATTCAATAGTCTCACATCTAAGGCATCTAAAATGAAAATGATGACTGGGCTCTTCCTGGTCATCACATTTTACACATAATGCAAAATACTGCTTGCCATCTTCCGCCACAACCCTATGCACAATGCCGTCTTCACAAAAACGGTTCAAAACACGATAGATGGTCGCCCTATTGATATCAATGCCTATCTTCTGCTCAATGGCATCTTGACTCATCGCTTTCCCGGTCTTTGACAATACCTCCAAAACAGCTTCTTTGGTAGGCGTATTCCTTCTTTTCTTCACATTAACGCGATTTATTCGCAATTATTTATTGCGATTGTATTGCAATATTACAAAATAAAGATATATTTGCAAGACAATCTAATGCGACTTAATTGCATTAAAATTTAAGATTATGGAGAATCAAGCTTTTGAAGTGATCATTATTGGAGGAAGTTATGCCGGCCTTTCTGCGGCATTGTGTCTTGGCAGGTCTTTGCGAAAAGTACTTGTTATAAACAGTGGCAAAGCGTGCAACGAACAAACACCACATTCCCATAACTTCCTAACACAAGATGGTAAAACACCCAAAGAAATTTCTCGCAATGCCAAAAAACAGGTTGAACATTATAATACTGTTTCTTTCTTAAATGACTTTGCTCTTACAGGGAAAAAAATACCCACAGGATTTCAGATCAAAACAGCAAACGGAAAGGTTTATGTAGCCAAAAAATTAATTTTTGCCACTGGGGTTAAGGACATAACGCCCCCAATAAAAGGATTTTCAGAATGCTGGGGAAAAACCATGATACATTGTCCTTATTGTCATGGCTACGAACATAAAAAAGTAAAAACAGCCCTCATAGCCAATGGCGAAAGAGCATTTCATTTGGCTAGCTTGATAAACAACCTTACCAAGAATTTAACCATTTTGACCAATGGTCCTATGGATTTCAACGAGCAACAATTAAAAAAACTGAAAACAAATTGCATTGAAATAAATGAAAAGGAAATATCAGCAATTGAACACAAAAATGGTCATGTACAAAAAATAGTTTTCAAAGATGGTAGTAAAGAAAGATTCCTTACCGCCTATGCGCCCCTTCCTTTTAAACAAAATTCTTCCATTCCCATTGAACTAGGTTGTGAATTAACGGAAGACGGTCATATCAAAACAGATCATTTCCAGCAAACTACCGTCCAAGATATTTTTGCCTGTGGGGATAATTCCAGCCCTATGAGATCAATAGCCCTGGCGGTAGCCACAGGAAATGTTGCGGCTGCAATGGTCAATAAAGTATTATCGGACGAGCAGTTTTAAACAAGGTTTATTATGGTCAACTATTTAACGACAAAGATCCCAAATGAAAACCTGGCAAGTGATAGCATTACAACTATCCAGAATAACAATTCAGGTATAAAAATTAGTTTTAACCTAAACGTAAAATCTTACACTACCCTCGTAACCACAATATATGTAGGCTTAAAATAGAAAGAATTAAGGCGAATGTTTTTAAGTTGGCGACCAATAATCCTGTTTATATATGTGATCGGCCAAAAGATAAAATTTGCCCCAAATAAATCACAATATGACTGAATTCTGGGAAAACAGCTTTAAGAAAAAACAAGAAATGTGGGGTTTAAAACCAACAAAATCCGCTCTGTTGGCAAAAGACCTTTTCTTTAAAAAAGGAATACGTAACATTCTCATTCCAGGAATGGGTTATGGTAGAAACGCCAAAGTATTTAAAGATAATGGATTTGATGTAACCGGGATTGAAATATCTAAAACAGCCATTGAACTGGCAAGAAAGTATTTAGGTCATGACGTGACCATCTATCACGATACAGTAAGCAATATGCCCTTGGACTCCAGAAGATATGGTGGAATTTTTTGCCATGCCTTGGTTCACTTATTAGACAAGGAAGAAAGGCAGAAACTAATCCTTGACTGCTATGACCATCTCATTGAAAACGGATATATGATTTTTACAGCCATAGCAAAAAAATCACCAAACTTTGGAAAAGGAAGACGTATAGACAAGGATCGCTTTGAGTTTCATCAAGGCACCAAACTGTTTTATTATGACGAGATATCTGTACAAGAAGAATTTAGTGAAGTTGGACTTTTTGAAGTAGATGAGATCAATGAAGATCAACCCCTCTACTACATAAAGTGCCAGAAAACAAAAAGTTTAAAAAAGAAAATTAAAAAATGAAAATCAAGAACAATACCTTGGACATCATAGCCATATCCAGCTCCCTTATTTGCGCCGTACATTGTGTTGCAGCACCCATAGTGCTCTCCCTTGGCACATTTAGTGGTATACATTTTTTGGCCAACCCATTTATAGAAATGATATTTATTTGCCTAGGCCTTGTCTTTGTCTTGGCTTCATTATGGCCCAGTTATCAAAAAATTCACCGTAAATTGATGCCTTTGCAATTTGCTACTTTAGGATTCATCTTTATCGGTTTAAGTAGGCTGCATTTTACAGATTTATGGGAAATAAGCACTACCATCATTGGAACCATATTGGTTTCCTTGGCCCACTTTTTTAATTGGAAATTACTACGATATAGAGCGCATCACAAACAGTGAACTTAGTTAAGATGATTTTAACACCCCATTATCCTTATTTTATTATGTTTGCAGTTGATGAGAAATAGTCGTCTAAAAAATAGTATAAGCATTCTTTTCCTTGCTCTTTTCCTCACAATGAAAATGGCAGGGCTTCACGTACTTTCCCATACGGACGACAAGGAGCATGCCTTACATTGTTATATATGCGACCATGCCGTCTCCCATAACTTGACTCCGGCAATTTCACCGGATATACCTAATTATGGTATTAAAAACACAGAATTCTCTTTACAGATAGAGAAACCTGAAAATTACCATTTTGTTGTATCAAGTACTATTGCTCCGGACCAGCTCTTTTCCCGACCTCCCCCAGCTTTACTGTAAGTTTCCTTTGCTCATAATTCTTTCTAATTTTCTTGGACTGCTCCAGTGCTTTATAGTTATACCTATTTCGCAATTGGGAACGGTATTTAGATTATTTAAAATATCACTATACAAGGTTAAGGAAGTGGCAACACCCTAGTCCTTTCCGTATCATAAAGGCCCAAGAAAGCATTTTAAAATACCATATGGAATTATTTGCATAGGTTTTGTAAACACCCCTCCATGGGGCAATTATTCACACTTATTGTAATAAATCATGATTCATAAAGTACTGAGCGCATGGCTATTTTTTAGCCTATGCTCTATGGTATTTGCGCAGGATTCCTTTCAAATCAAAGGATTAGTGATAAATGCCAAAACCCTACAACCTATAGAAGGGGCTAATATAATTGGTAAAGACTTGTTTTCCATTTCATCCTCAACAGGGACATTTACCATAAAGAATGTAACCAGAGGCACTTACTCCTTGACTATTTCCCACATAGGTTACTCTACTGATACGGTAACTGTTAGGGTAGGACCCAAAATGGACGCGCTATCGGTTGCCCTATGGGAGTCTGCCACTGAGCTGCAAGAAGTTCAAGTTAATGGTAAATCCAAAAAAAGGGAGAACCAGGAATACGCTGTGGTAACGCACACAGTCTCCAAGGATTTCCTGGACAAGAACAGAGAGAACAGTCTAATGCAGACCTTGAAGAACATACCCGGTGTAAGCACCGTCAATATTGGTTCTGGGCAATCTAAACCAGTAATCCGGGGCTTAGGGTTCAATAGGGTCGTTGTTGTCCAAAACAGCATAAAGCACGAGGCCCAACAATGGGGCAATGACCATGGATTGGAAATTGATCAGTACGGAGTAGAGACAGTGCAGATAATAAAGGGTCCCGCTTCATTGCAATATGGTTCCGATGCTATTGCAGGAGTGGTAGATATACAGGCACCAAAATTGCCAGAACAAAATTTACTTAAGGGAGAGGTAAACTTGTTAGGTGAAAATAATAATGATTTATTGGGGGTTTCGGCAGGCATAGAAGCACGTAAAAACAAGTGGTTTTATCGAGGACGAATAACTTATAGGGATTATGGCGATTACAAAGTACCAACGGACAAAATCAATTATGAAAATTACGTCTTTCAATTGCATGACAATAATTTAAGAAATACCGCTGGGCGGGAAGCTGATGCAAGCTTGGGGATAGGATTTATTTCAGACGACTTAAAGTCGGTAACTACTTTTAGTAATGTAAATGCTAAAAATGGTTTTTTTGCCAATGCCCATGGCTTGGAGGTCAGAAGCTCCAGTATTGATTACGATAATTCCAACAGGGATATAGATTTGCCCTATCACAAGGTGAACCATTTTAAAATCACAAACAATACCTCCATAGCTATTGGTGATCATGACCTACAATTAGACCTTGGCTATCAAAACAATCATAGGGAAGAACGTTCAGAACCGGTCCCTCATGGATATATGCCAACGCCACCAAATAGCAAGGAACGGATATTTGACAAGAATACTTATGCCATAAATATACGGGACTCCTTTACCCCCAATAAAAGACATGATGTAACTGCAGGTGTAAATTTGGAATATCAGGATAATAACATAGGAGGATGGGGATTCCTGATTCCTGCTTATAACCGTTTTACCATTGGGGCTTATGCCTATGACCTATTTGAGCTTTATCCAGATTTACATTTATTGGGAGGCTTACGCTATGATTATGGGGTATTGGATAGCAAATCCTATTATGACTGGTACCGTACGACCGTGAACAACAGTGACGGATCCACCTCCTACATCTATTTACAGAGGGCCCAAGACAAAACGCTGGATTTTAGCAATATCAGCGCGTCCTTAGGACTAAGTTTTATAAATAACAACACTACCTACAAAGCTAATCTAGGAAAGAGTTTTAGAATGCCTCTTGCCAACGAACTAGCCTCCGACGGGGTAAACTATCATATGTATCGGTACGAAAAGGGAAACCTAAATCTTGACCCTGAATCATCTTATCAATTGGATCTGGATATAGACCATACAACTGCTGCGTTTAGTTTTGGAGCCAGTCCCTTTATAAACTTTTTTGAGAATTATATCTACCTAAATCCTACTTCAAATTATTATGAAACCCTTCAAATTTACGAATATACCCAGAGCAAGGTATTTAGGGCTGGAGGAGAGATTAGGGCAGGTACCACTATTTTCAAAAATCTACAACTAAATGCTTCAGCAGAGTACGTTCATTCTAGACAGACAAATGGAGCCAAGAAGGGTTTTACACTTCCGTTCTCCCCCCCGTTGTCGGGGCTTTTATCAGCCAGCTATCAATTCAGGGATTTTTACTTCTTCAAAGATCCACAAGTAAAGGCCGACTATAGGATTAGCGCAGCACAAAATGAAATTGTGCCTCCGGAAGAAGTAACTGATGGGTCTCAAGTGCTCAACATGTCCTTTAACAGTAAGTTAAGACTTTTTAAAAGTGCGCTGCCCGTTGATATGCGGGTAAAACTCAACAATGTGTTCAATACCCACTATTATGACCACACCAGTTTTTACCGTTTGATAGATGTGCCAGAACCTGGTAGAAACCTATCCATCTCATTTACAATACCTTTTTAATAAATAGTAAACACAAATTAATAACAATTAAAATTAAACACATGAAAACAAACATTATGAAAGCAAACTTTAAATCACTGGCAATCGTAGCATTTTTAGGACTCTTTTTACACTCATGTAGCACTGACGATGACGGTGGTACCGATGTAACTGCTCCACAAATTTCAAATTTCGAATTTGGGGAGGGTAGTGAACATTCAACGGAGCCGTATGCCTATAAAGGGTCCGACCTTCATTTGGAAGCAGAAATAAACGCCCAAGGAATTGTTAGTAGCATATCCATAGACATTCATGCCGATGATATTGAAGTTGGAGACGGCGAAGTTGAATGGGATTATGAGGCTACCTATACCAATGCCTCCTACCTAGTTATTAATCCGACCTTCCATGAACATATTGATATTCCATCGAACATTCCGGCAGGTGAATATCATATAGAACTGACTGTCACAGACGAGATGGGAAATAGTACAGAGATTGAGGGACATCTAGAAATTTTGGATCCAATCACTATAAGTGACTTTCATATGGATACCACCGTCGCCAGAGGAAGCGATTTTCATGTAGAATTCATGATCAATGCGATTAATGGTATACATAACATTAGCGTGGATATCCATGCACATGACCTTACAATTGGCGAAGGGGAAGTAGAATGGGACTATGAAGAGATTTTTGAGGACGGATTCCATGAGGAGATCGAAGCAGAATTCCATAAACACATTGATGTTCCCCTTACCGCTCCTGCCGGCGAGTATCACGTCCTTTTTACCGTTGAAGATGAAGATGGTAACACTACAGAGTATGACACCCATATAGATGTTACTGCTTAAAAATACTATAACCTTACCGCATGCCATAGCCTCATTTATGGCATGCGGTTTAAAAATTTACATCATGAGATTTTCATCAAAATACATTTTCATACTATTTCTGTGCCTTGTTTTTGCTTCTTGTACTACCGATGACAACACTGAAAAAGACGAACAAAAACCAACCATCGGCATTAATTATGATGGGGGATTTCCCCAAGCTTGCTCTCAATTGGTAAAAGGCGAGACCTATTCTTTTAAAGCAATGATCACTGACAATGTGGAATTGGCCTCTTACAGCCTAGATATCCATCACAATTTTGACCATCATACCCATGATGATCAAGATGGGGAATGTAGTCTAGATCCTAAAAAAACAGCCACAAATCCATGGATATATATTGAAAATTATCCCATTGAGGACGGGTTGACTAGCTATGAAATAAGCATCAGCATAACGATTCCCAACGATATTGATACTGGGGACTACCATTGTTCCTTTTCGGTTATCGATGAAACAGGGTGGCAAAGCAGAACATCGGTAGATATAAAAATTGTTGAATAAATGAAAAAGGATCGCATAAATTACAACTTAAAATTGGTAATCCAATTTGTTCTTTTATAGACCTTACTTATGACAATCTTGGGATATAAACCTGAATTATATAATGGAACGCCCCATCAATACAGTCAAGAATAAACTCAGGTCTTCTTATTGCCCTCAGCAACAATCTACCAACTTTCGGTCCTATTTCAGAAGTTAGGTAATGGGCAGTTAATAATTACTCCCTGGATATTCTTAGGCAAAGCTCTGAGTAAAAAGACTTAATTTATTAAGTCGAGCAATAATCCGATACAGGCTAGCGCCTGTATGGATTTTTTGTTTTTTCCGGCTTAAATACCTCGGTATAAAAAAGAACCGCCTTAATGCAGGATTACCTCACTGCGTTCGGTGAACCTGAAATGGGGTTCGGTGCTCAAGATAATCCCATACAGGCTGGCGCCTGTGCGGATTTTTTGTTTTTTCCGGTTGAAGTGCCATTGGCACTACACCGTTAAAAACAAAAAATCCGATCACAAATGTGATCGGATTTTCTTGGTCGGGGTGGCAGACCTAACTACCAGAGCCCAAAACACTGTTTTACAGTTATTTACAAAATTTTATTTCGTTTTACACACCTATTTGTACACTACAAACCAAGTAAGAACTCTAAAGATATCATTTGATGTTCTTTAGTGTTATAAAGGTACAAATTAAATTAATCATGCTTTAATCCTTTATGCCCCAATTGGTATTCTCTGCCA
Source organism: uncultured Arenibacter sp. (assembly GCA_963972175.1). GTDB lineage: Bacteria > Bacteroidota > Bacteroidia > Flavobacteriales > Flavobacteriaceae > Arenibacter. Next base: position 1,341 of record CAXAVP010000135.1, on the reverse strand, counting down.
TCCACCTCGTATCAGATTTCACAATAGTTCCAGTAAGTATGGCACCTTCCACAGGGTAAAATACTGAATATGAAACTTTTTTGCTCTTACAATCTTCCTCCTCCATACGAATTCTATGTATTGTTTCTTCTGGTAAAATCAGAGAGTCCCTGAAAATAACTTGATATCCGTTAGATTTAATTTTCAAGTCAGATGTAACGAATTTATTCTTAACCAATTGCACAGGAAGCCTTCCTTTGACATTTGGATGTAAGAACATTTGAAAATCAGATGTTTCAATTATAGTTTTAATAATTTCTTCCCTTTCACCTTTGGTGAAACATTGGTTCGCTTCTAAGTTATTTTTCTTAATCTCAACTTTAATCTTTTCCTTACAGCTTATATGAACGAGAGCAATAAAAAATACGATAAGTAAAATGATGGCCTTTATTTTCATAATTGTTGTCTATTTAAAACTATTCTAGCTCGATCTGGCTGGACATTTTCTCCATAAACTTGAGTTTCAAACAACCTACCATCCTCACCTGGATATTGGAATCCAGTTACATAATTACCATTATGGATCTATATATTAAGTATTTACCTTACAATAAAAAGGACGTTTATAATATTGGAAAATTCAGAAGTTTTACCTAAAAAAATTTCCAAATTATAAAAGTGAATTATAATCAATTCAATAGCTATAAGTTGTAAAATCCTAATCCATTTCTATTGCCCTTAAAACATTTATACTCCAAAGTTCTCCATCTTTGGTTAATTCTCCCTCTATGGAATATTTCCCATTAGGACTTACAAAATTAAATAAGGCCTTATTGCAGGTTACATCATAAAGAAAGATTTGAGGCAATTTCTCCGACGACGATTTTATAATTGATACCTCACGAGTTCCTATTTTCAATATATCTAACCTAAATGGAATTACTACATTAGTCCGGACACAAAGTTGAGAGAATATGTTTGCTAGTTATTAACTTAGCATTTATGAGAAGTAAACCTAAACATTACACCTTAGAGTTTAAACAAAAAGCCGTAGAATTAAGTTATGCCACAGGCAGTGTAAAGCAAGTGTGCTTGGATCTGGATATTTTACCAGCAGTGCTGTACCGCTGGCGCAAAGAACTGAAAGACTACGGCAAGAACAGCTTCCCTGGTCGTGGCAAACCCAAAATGACCGATGAGCAAAAGGAAATAGCTAGATTAAAGAAGTCCCTAAAAGAGGCTGAGCTTGAGCGTGACATCTTAAAAAAGGCGATTGGCATCTTCTCCGCGAGCGACAAGAAAAATACAGGTTTATAAAGCAGCACCTAATGAAATTTCCTGTTGAGACGATGTGCAAAGTAT
>CAXAVP010000134.1:0-11781 GCA_963972175.1 uncultured Arenibacter sp. | reverse complement strand
TATTTACACTTTTATTAACGATTAAAGACAACTACTTTCCACTAACTTTGCATTGCCAATGCGCAAGGCGCTGAACTAACTATTATTTTAAATATGAACGATTTAAGAACTACAAATAAATTACTGCTCATTATAGTAATTCCTTTAGTGTTTTATCTATTAAAGCTCCTTTCGTTTATTTTTATCCCTTTGATTTTTTCCATGTTCATAGCCCTTCTTTTTTTACCCATTATGAGATGGCTGAACAAAAAAAAGGTTTCCAAACCCTTAAGTATCATTATTGTAATATTGATTTTTATGGGATCGTTAAAAATTGGCGGGGAACTTATACAACTTACCAGTAAAGAAATCCTGTCTACGGACAATGCTTTTTTTGAAAAGGCCGAGTCTAAATTAAAGAACCTTTTGGCGATGATGGAAGAATATCTGGGCGTCCCCTACGCCGAGGAAGACAATATTATAAATAACTTTATCCCAAAGGAAAGCATGATGAAGAATTTTGGGACAACCCTTGATTTTCTTGGAAATACCCTAACCATGATGCTAATGACGGTATTTTTTGTAATCCTTTGGCTTGCCGAATCCATAAATGTTCAGAAATTAATGAACAATACCATCCTAAAGCAAAAGCACACTTCGGTAAAAACTTTTATGAAAGTTGAAAAAGATTTAATTAAGTTTATTAAGGTGAAGTTTTTGGTAAGCTTATTTACTGGCATAGGCACAGGACTCTCCTGCGTGGTTTTTGGGGTTAGTTTCCCTATATTTTGGGGTTTATTTGCCTTTTCCATCAACTTTGTGCAAATGGTAGGATCCATTATTACAGTAGTTCTTCTATCCCTATTTGCATTCGTTGAGCTAGACCCCACCAGTATGCTCTTGTTCTTTGTACTTTCCATAACTGGGGTACAAGTTTTGTTTGGCTCTATCTTGGAACCTATTTTCATGGGAAAATCCTTTTCCATAAATATCATTACCGTATTGGTAATGTTAATGTTATGGGGATATATCTGGGGAGTCCCTGGTTTAATTATGGCGATTCCCATTACCGTATTTATAAAGATTATCTTGGAACAATTCCCACAAACCAAGGTAATTGCAAGTCTCCTCTCCGGGAACAGTGCTTTGAACAAGCCGTATAGGTAAGAAGCTATTGGTATGTACTAAAGCCCCAACAAAGAAATTAACTCCTCCATTTCAAAAAAGGATTTGGTAACTTCCGTTTCAAATTTAGGGTCTTCGTTCAACTGGGCATAACCATAGACATCAAAGCCACCCGATGTAGCCGCTTTGGCACCTTTATAGGAGTCTTCTATAACTAGGCAATCGTTGGGCAAAAACCCCATTGCCTTGGACGCATGCAGATAAATAGCAGGGTCCGGTTTCCATTTACCAATATCGTAGCAACTAAAAATATTGACATCAAAGAAGGAAGACAATCCTGCAGTGGACAAATTCCTTCTTATCTTTTCCTGAGGCCCGCTGGAAGCAACACAGTATGGAACCCTTAATTTTTCCAACACCCTTTCCACTCCATCAACAGCCTTTAATTGGCTGGAAAATACTTCATATGACCTTTTGCGGTATTTAGATTCAAAATCTTCGGGCAAGGGTCTTCTAATGATAGCTTCCACCTTATCCATGGAATCATTTAAAAATCCGCCTTTAAAGTGCTGCATGGCATAATCAAGATCTATGTCGGCGCCATATTCATTGGCCATATCCACAAACACCTGATTTCCCAGCACCTCACTATCTACCAATACCCCGTCACAATCAAAAATAATACACTTAAAAGCCTTCATTTCAACTTTTCCAATTATGGTGTAGAGTTGGACACCTGTAGTAATTTCCCATTATAAAACTTATTCCCAGTCAATGCAAAGTCCTTAATATAGGTCGCCATTTCCAAAGCCGAGGTAGGAGCTGTATATCCCGGGAAAGCCTCTTCCAACATCTCGGTCTGCACGGCACCCAAAGCCAACACATTAAAGGACGGCCCTGTTTCCTTAAACTCCTCCGCCCATAATTCTGTCATAGTAATCACAGCTCCTTTACTGGAGCTGTAGGCCGATAAGCCAGGAAATTTAACACTGCCTTGCACACCTCCCATAGAACTAATTGTAACCACATGTCCCGTTTTGGGCATCCACGGCAACACCTTTTGGGTAATATGGGCCACTCCAAAGACATTTACCTTATACACCTCTTCAAAGGCCTCCATCCCAGTATCCACAAACGGCTTATTTAATAGTTTGCCCGCATTATTTATGAGTACATCGACCTGTTCCCAGTTATCGTTGATAAAAACCTCCAATTGTTTATAGTCCTCCTTATTGGAGAGATCAAATGAAAACCCGGATATATTTTTGTGTTCCAATGCCCGAATAGGATCAGCGTTCCTTGAAAGAGCCAAAACCTTGTGACCATCATCAGCAAACAATTTTGCCATCTCAAAACCAATCCCCCTACTACTTCCTGTTATTATAATATTTGCCATTATTTATATTCTATTTCCCTTATTGGGGCATCAACAATCTTTTCCAAAACCGGAATGGTTTTATTCACCAAAAGGGCCATATGCCGCAAATCCAAAACAGACACCTCATCGCCCACTTTATGGTAGTGATCAAAGTTAGTAAAGTCGAAAGTACAAAAAGTCTGTGAAGGAACCCCAAACTCATTGTGAAAGGGATAATTATCAGACCTTTTAAACAAATTATATTCCTTGGCCGTTGGCAGGAATCCAACCAATTTATCACCGGCATAGCCATTGCAAATTTCCGCCAGATTAGACTCCTCATAGCCGGTGACATACATAAAATAGTCTTTCCCACTCAAAGGCACACCTACCATTTCAAAGTTGAGCATAGCATACAGATCCAAGTTTTGCGCTTTAAGTCTTTTGGCCAAATGCTTAGATCCCAAAAGCCCCTTTTCCTCGGCGCTGAACAGGGCAAAAATTAAGCTTCTCTTATTGCTTCCTTTTTCTGCAAAATATCTGGCAAACTCCAACACCGCCGTTGTCCCGGAAGCATTATCATTGGCTCCGTTGGCCACATAATCCCCGGACACCGGGCCTGCCGCACCTATATGGTCATAATGCGCCCCAATAACCACAAATTCATTTTTCAGATTTTTATCATTGCCCTCCAAATACCCTACTATATTATAAGCCGGTTTTTCAAAATTGGATAGCGTATCCTTGTAGCTATCAAAATAGGGACCTACACCGCTCTTACTAAAAATTCCTTCTATATATGTTGCCGCCTTTTCTATGCCCTGGGTTCCGGCTTCCCTCCCCATTAATTCATCTGAAGCCAAATAACTAATAATTTTCTCCACTCGTTCCCCGGATGAGAAGTTTACTACCAAACTGTTTACCCCCTCAATAGCGGTATTATTTTCTAAACCCTGTTCATCTACAACATCCACAGCGGCAACGGATCCATGTGGTTGGGCTACGGTATCCTTCACCTTCCCTCCCCTACAGCCCAACATAATGGTAAGGACAGTTAGGCCTGCTATTGTAAGCATCTTATGATTCATAGTTCAATGTATTTATTTTACGGTTTTATGCCTGACCTATTAAGCATAGCAATTTTTAAGGCCCTACAAAGCACCAATGTTTTGGATTAAAATATCCCTCTAAATTAAAAAAGCATCCTGATATATTAGGATGCTTTTCTTATAATTTCCTTAAGCTTCTTTCTTTATTACACAGAAAAAGCAAATCTGATTTATGTCCTATGCCAACATTGTGACCGGATTCTCTAGATAAGACCTTAAGGTCTGCAAGAACTGAGCACCTGTAGCACCGTCAACCGTTCTATGGTCGCAGGCCAATGTAACTTTCATAGTATTGCCCACTACAATCTGACCGTTTTTCACAACAGGTTTTTGAATAATGGCCCCTACTGATAAAATAGCGGAATTAGGCTGGTTAATAATGGAGGTAAATTCAGATATCCCAAACATCCCTAGGTTAGAAACGGTAAACGTACTACCTTCCATTTCGGCAGGACTTATTTTTTTGTTCCTAGCTTTTCCTGCCAAATCCCTTACGGAACCACCTATCTGGGTAAGACTCATTTGATCTGCAAATTTAAGTACCGGCACCAAAAGTCCCTCATCTACAGCAACAGCAACACCTATGTGTATGTGTTGGTTATACCTAGTGGTATCATTGTTCCATGATGTATTAACCTGCGGATGTTTTTTCAAGGCCATTGCACATGCCTTAACTACCATATCATTAAAAGACACCTTGGTATCAGGCAAATTATTGATTTGCTCCCTGGACAGCTTGGCATGATCCATATCCACCTCTATAGTTAAATAGTAATGTGGTGCAGAAAACTTGGATTCTCCCAATCGCTTGGCAATAACCTTCCGCATTTGGGAATTTTTGACATCCTCTGTTCCTTCCGTGCCAACTGGCAAATTGATAGGTGCAGCAGCGGGTGCTTTAGCAGCAGCTGTATCTTCTTGGGCAGCTGGTTTTTGTTTAGGCTGATATTCCTCAATATCTTTTTTGATTATTCTTCCCTGATCACCACTACCTTTAACACCTTCTAGATTAATCCCTTTTTCTTTGGCAATTTTCTTAGCCAATGGAGAAGCAAAAATGCGCTGACCATCATTGGTCGCAGGAGTGGTATCTTGACTACTGGCTGCTGTACTTTCAGGTTTTTTAGTTTCCTCGGCAACAGCTGCCTTTTTGCTGGAAGTATCTGATCCGGCACTCAATACGGCATCCACATCGGTACCTTTGGGTCCAATAACGGCAAGTACAGAGTCTACTGGCGCGGTTTCCCCTTCTTGGATTCCTACATACAACAGGTTGCCAGCGTAGAAAGACTCAAATTCCATAGTAGCCTTGTCGGTTTCAATCTCGGCCAAGATATCACCTTCCTCAACCTCATCGCCCACTTTTTTCAACCAAGTAGCTACGGTTCCTTCTTCCATGGTATCACTAAGACGCGGCATTTTCACAATCTCCACCCCTTCTGGGGTTTCAGTCGCTTCCGTCTTGGTCTCAACTGGCTCTTCTTTTACCTCTTCTTCTTTTTCGGTTTCCGCATCAGTGGAGGAGGCATTCAATAGACTGGAAATATCCTCTCCCTCTTCTCCTATTATGGCCAAAAGTGAATCTACTGGGGCGGTATCCCCTTCTTGAATTCCGATATGTAACAAGGTACCTTCATTGAAAGATTCGAATTCCATTGTAGCCTTATCGGTTTCAATTTCCGCCAATATATCTCCCTCTTCAATCTTGTCACCAACTTGTTTCAGCCACTTAGCAACAGTCCCTTCTTCCATGGTATCGCTAAGTCTTGGCATATTTATTACTTCTGCCATTTACTTATATTTTATGTTGTACAAATGGATAGTCCTCTTGGTCGTAAACCATATCATATAATTGGTTTACTGGTGGGTAATCTGATTCTTCCGCAAATTTTTCACATTCGGAAACCTGTTTCTTAACCCTTGCATCTATTTCCTTAATCTGGTCATCCGATGCGTATTTCTTTTCTTTGATTACCGACAACACCTGTGTTATTGGATCTATTTTCTTGTATTCCTCTACCTCTTCCTTAGTTCTATAGTGTTGTGCATCGGACATGGAGTGACCTCTATATCTATAAGTCTTCATTTCCAAGAAAGTTGGCCCACCACCAGATCTGGCACGTTCTATGGCCTTGCTCATTTCCTTAGCTACCGTTACGGGATCCATACCGTCTACAGGACCGCATGGCATTTCATAACCAAGTCCAAGTTTCCAAATATCTGTAGAGTGCGACGTTCTTGCTACTGAGGTACCCATGGCATAACCATTGTTCTCACAAACAAAAACTACCGGCAATTGCCAAAGCATTGCCAAATTGAAACTTTCATGCAATGAACCTTGTCTAACAGCACCATCCCCCATATAACATAGGGTTACAGAATCTCTTTTAAAGTACTTATCGGCAAAAGCCAATCCGGCTCCCAAAGGAATTTGTCCACCTACAATACCGTGACCACCATAAAAACGGTGTTCCTTAGAAAAAATATGCATAGATCCACCCATTCCTTTAGAGGTTCCTGTAACCTTGCCATAAAGCTCTGCCATAACCTTTTTGGGGTCAACTCCCATACCTATGGGCTGTACGTGATTCCTATAGGCAGTTATCATCCTGTCCTTATTTAGGTCCATGGCATGAAGTGCACCTGCAAGAACAGCTTCCTGTCCATTGTACAGATGTAAGAATCCACGAACTTTTTGCTGAATGTATACTGCGGCAAGTTTATCTTCAAACTTTCTCCAGAACAACATATCCTCATACCACTTAAGGTAGACTTCTTTGGTAATTTTTTCCATTAACTGTTAATTTTTGTAGTATTTCGCTTTATTCAGAAACAAGTTTAAATTAAAAACGGAAAACAAAAATACACATATAAATCAATAGGAAAAAAATTTAAATTAAAAGCTTTGCAGAAAGCAATTATATATGTCAAAATAATAAATTCTTGAGATAAATTATAGAATCACCAAAATGGCATATTTTACGCCAAACTAGCCAAGAAAAGAGCTATTAAAAGCAAGGGGCAATATATCCGCAACAGATTGACATTTTAATATTTCACCAATTTCCCCGGACATAATTATTGGTATGGGGCTTTGTTGTTTTATCTCGTATTCAGAAATGGCCTGTCTACAATTGCCACAAGGGGCCGCGGGCTTGTCTACCACATAGTTCTTTGAGGTTGCACTAATAGCTATAGCTTTTATTTTTAGCTCCGGAAATTTTGAAGAGGCATAGAATATAGCTACCCGTTCTGCACATAAGCCAGATGGGTAAGATGCATTCTCTTGATTACTCCCTGTAACGATCTTTCCATTTTCAAGTAGCAAGGCCGCCCCCACATTAAATTTGGAATAAGGGGAATAAGCATGTTCCCTGGCCATTACGGCTTCCTTCATTAATTCCTGATCCGCTACATTCAGCTCCTGTAGGGATTCAAATATTAACAGCTCAAATGCAATCTTCCTTGCTCTCATACCCAAGCTTTATATGGTAAAAATAAATAAAACCTGCTTATCGGCAGGTTCTATTTATTTTCCTCCATCTATATTGATTAATCGTTCAAAAATTCTTCACCTAAATTAAATGTAAGGGAGAATCGCAAGGTATTTTCCAATGGGTTCCTTACTTGGGAGGTAGAGAAAAGATAGGAAAGATCTACTTGTGCCGACTTAAACCTAAATCCAGCTCCCAAGGTAAAGAATTTCCTAGACCCTTTTAAATCGCTCTCATTAAAATACCCTGTCCGTAACATAAAAGCATCTTGGTAGGTATATTCTGCCCCGAGAGCCCATGTTAACTCCTTTAATTCTTCGCTAAAACCGTCTGGTGCATCCCCAAAGGACTTAAAGACCCCTTCAAAAAAAGTGGTCTGCTGATATTCATCATTATCTGCCCCGTTTATTACCCCATCATCATTGTAATCCTGGGGGGTAGGCACCAACAACTTATTAAATTCGGTTGTTAGCCCCAGCACATTATCTTGATCCAGGATAAAATCAAAACCCAAGCCCGCCTTTAGGTTTGTGGGCAAAAAATTCTCTTGTCCTGCATCATCATATTTTATTTTCCCTCCTAAATTGGAAATATTAAAACCTGCCCTCCATCTTCCATCAAATCTGTTATAGGCTATTTCCCTGGAGCGATAATACCCGGAAACATCAACCGCAAAAGAACTGGCTGCTTTGGAATCCTCACTACCGTTATCGGGCAGTTTTAGATTGGAACTAATATACCTACCTGCAACGGCCATGGAAAAAGTCTCACTGAGCTTTAAGGAATAAGACCCGTCAAAGGCCACCTCGTTAGGCTTGGCCAATCTTGCTTGATCCCCTGCAAACTGCCTTAGTTCTATTTCCCCAAGGGTAAAATACCTTATACCAAATGCAAAAGCACTTCTATCATTTATTTTATTGTGAAAGCTGGCACTTAACAGTGCTATATCGGTAATAATACTTTCCAAATACGGGGTATAACTAAGTCCTATCCCCATTTTTCTTTCTGCAAATGCAAATTTCGCGGCATTCCATTGCTGGGAAAACGCATCGGTAGAGGTTGCAACCCCCATATCCCCCATACCTGACGCCCTTGCATCGGCGGCAATGGTCAAAAAGGGAACTGCCGTAGTAATTACCCTGTCTTCTTGACCAGAAACCTTAAACAGCACTAAAAACAGAAAAAGAATTAATATTTTTTTCATTTTTACAAATTATAAACAAGATTCAGCTTTCAAAACCATCAAACAGGCTTTTTATAAATCTTATGGGTTCATAACTAAACAAACGCCCTTTTTCCAATTATCTTATATAAAACCTAAAAAAAATAAAGCCTGTAAAAAAAATTCCACAAACAAATGAACCAAAAAGGAAAATACAGCACAAAACCACTATTATTTAAGAATAATTTCCAAAGAATTTTAATAGATCCATACTATATTAAACTTTAAGCCGTTATTCTTGTTAAGCGATGTTATTGGGATGCTTGCCGGTGTTGGCAAAATATTTTACACCGAACAAAATATTATCCTTTAATCGTCGTTTAATAAGCCAAAAGCGACACAAAATTTTAATAAAATAAGAATGACAAACTTCTTTATATCATATATTAGTTTGTCTTTTGAACTCAAGTCCTAATTATGAAAAAACAATTCATCAAAGTTGTACTCTCTTGCGCGATTGTAGCTGGCGGTTTTACAAGTTGTAAAAATGCCTCCTCCTCTAAGAACGTTTCAAGGGCCACAGGCTGGAAAATCAACGCCAAGGAAGGTGGTTTTCAGTACAATTCAGACTTTAAAGAGCAAGAAACTGCCCCAGGCCTAGTTTTCGTTGAGGGCGGCACCTTCACCAAAGGTCAGGTTCAAGATGATGTAATGCACGATTGGAACAACACCCCTACTTCCCAACATGTGCAATCGTTCTATATGGATGAGACTGAGGTTACCAATGTTATGTATTTGGAATACTTGGATTACCTAAAGAGTGTATATCCTCCAGAGAACCCCAAATATGCCCATATATATACGGGTGCATTGCCAGATACATTGGTATGGAGAAACAGACTTGGTTTTAATGAAACTATGACCAATAACTACCTGCGCCATCCTGCTTATGCGGAATATCCCGTAGTGGGGGTCAACTGGATCCAGGCAACACAATTTGCAGAATGGAGAACAGACCGGGTCAACGAAGTAATGCTGGAAAGAGAAGGGTACCTATCAGAAGATGCAAAATACAAGGTGGTTTCCGGAGAAGTTGAAGGCGGATTTAGTACTGAAGCTTATTTAAACAGACCAGAGTCTGTTTACAACGGCCAGATAGATTCCCTACAAGGGAAAATGAAAAAAGATTCAGTTTCCAACTTTGCCAAAAGAAGTAGTGGAATTATACTTCCTGAATACAGACTACCAACCGAGACCGAATGGGAATACGCGGCCCAAGCACAAATTGGCTCTAGGGAATACAACAACTACCGCGGCAGAAAAAAATATCCATGGGAAGGTGACTACACAAGAAACGGACAACGAGTAGGACGTGGTGACCAGTTAGCCAACTTTAAACAAGGAAAAGGAGACTACGGCGGAATTGCCGGATGGTCTGATGATGGTGCCGATATCACCGCAGAGGTCAAATCATACAAACCAAACGATTTTGGATTGTACGACATGGCCGGAAATGTGGCCGAATGGGTAGCCGATGTATACCGACCAATTGTAGACGACGAAGTAAGTGACTTTAACTATTACAGGGGAAATGTTTACATGAAAACAGCCATTGGAGAAGATGGCAAAGTAAATGTAATAAGAGATTCCATTGTATATGACACCCTACCCAACGGAAAAGTTATGGCGGTGAATTTACCTGGAGAAATAAAAATGGTGCCGGTTGGCGAGGAAGAAACTTTCTTAAGAACTAATTTCTCTTCCAGCGACAACAGGGGGTATAGGGACGGAGAACCTGGATCCACTAGGTTCTATGACAGATTTAACGATGAGGAAGACGAATCCAACCAAAAGAAAATGTACAATGCTCCAGTTAGCAAAGTACAGGTTGACGACAATGGCGAAATTGTTAGGGCCTATGACAAATCGAACAACAGAACAACTTTGATCAATGACGAAGTAAGGGTTTTTAAAGGAGGCTCCTGGAGAGATAGGGCATATTGGCTAGATCCTGCCCAAAGACGGTACCTGCCTCAATATATGGCCACAGACTACATAGGGTTTAGATGTGCCATGTCTAGAGTAGGTTCAAAATCCAAAACAAAAAACAAAACACCAAGAGGCAAAAAAGCCAGGTAGTTCTACATATAAATAAATGCAAAAAAAGCCCTTTTTAAAAAGGGCTTTTTTTATATCTTCGATTTATGACTATAGAACAATTGCACCATCTCTTTTTACAATACCCCCAGGTCTGTACAGACACCAGAAAGATTACACCCAATTGCATTTTTTTTGCCCTAAAAGGAGAAAATTTCAATGGAAACGACTACGCTTCCCAAGCCATTGAAAGTGGAGCCTCCTTTGCTGTTGTAGATGATGCGGAAGTAGCCAAGGACCATAACATGATATTGGTAACTGATGTTCTAAAAACACTACAATCCCTATCCCGGTTCCACAGAAACCATTGCAAGGCCAAAGTAATTGGTCTTACCGGCAGCAATGGCAAAACCACAACCAAGGAATTAATTACTGCAGTACTGTCCAAAAAATACAATACCGTTGCTACAAAGGGTAACCTCAACAACCATATTGGCGTACCATTAACTTTACTTTCTATAACCAAAGACACGGAAATTGCCGTCGTGGAAATGGGAGCAAACCACCTAAAGGAAATTGAGTTTCTATGCGGAATTGCCGAACCCGATTATGGCTACATTACCAATTTTGGCAAAGCCCACTTAGAAGGTTTTGGCAGCGAAGAAGGAGTTATAAAAGCCAAAAGTGAGCTTTACAACTATTTAATAGGCAACAATAAACCCATATTTTTCAATGCTGACGACCCCATACAACTAAGCAAAATTGAACCGGTCATAAAAAAATATGGATATAGCCAGAACAATTCGCAATACTATAACATTAAACTAGTAGACGCTGACCCCTTCGTAAAATTGGAGGTAGAGGACATTACAATAACCTCACAACTTATTGGACGCTATAATTTTTCCAATTGTTGTGCCGCTGTATTGATAGGGAAATATTTTAACCTAGATCTAAAAGAGATCAAACAAGGTATTGAAAATTATATTCCCCAAAACAATAGATCGCAAATCATCAAAAAAAAAGGACACCATATTATCCTAGATGCCTATAATGCCAATCCTACCAGTATGAAAGCGGCCCTTGAGAATTTTAAAGAGATAAGTGGCGACTATAAGATTGTATTCTTAGGTGATATGTTTGAACTGGGCAGTTTAGCAGAAAAAGAACATCAATACATTTCCGATTTAGCCATAGCAATGAACTTTAGTGAGATCAACTTAATTGGAGAGAATTTTTTTACGACCAAAAATAATCTTAGAAAATTCAAGTCGTTTGATGAGCTGAAAGAAACCTTACAGGACACCCCTATTTCCCAAAGCGCTACCATCCTTATAAAAGGATCAAGAGGAATGGCTTTGGAACGAATTCTGGACCTACTGTAGAATGTAGTACCAGCATTGCTTTTGTGGGACATACTGGATTCGAACCAGTGACCTCTGCCCTGTCAAGGCAGCG
>CAXAVP010000133.1:0-11810 GCA_963972175.1 uncultured Arenibacter sp. | reverse complement strand
AACCGCCTTTCGGCGTTCGAGCTTAAACAACCAGGGAGGAATCGGGGCAAAATGACAATCTTGCCCAAGGTCTGGCCGCTAATGAGAACAAGGAAGACCCAAGGGTACATGAAAAACAAGACCTTGCTTTCCAAAACAGCACTAATACCAATGAGGAGGACAAGACCCCTCATAAAACCCCTACAGAACAGAATTTTTCCAACAAAAAATCTATTTTGGATGAGATTGAAAATAATGAAACCCTGACCGCGCAATCTGAGAAAAGCGGAAAGTGGTCTGCGGGCCCCAGCGTGGCACCGGTCTACTTTAACGGTATGGGACAAGGGTCACCCATAAACTCCATATTGGCCAGTAATTCCAAAACAGGAAATGTAACCCTAAGCTTTGGTGTTACCGTAGCCTATGAAATTTCCAAAAAGCTTAGCCTCCGTTCCGGAGTGCACAAGGTAGATTTTGGATATAATACCAATGATGTCTCCTTTACCTCCTCCTTCAATGCCTCCTCTGGCAACCAATTAAAGAATATTGACTATTCCCAGGACTCACAATCCATTATTTTGAACGACCCAAGTACCCAGGATAACCCTACCAAACAAGGAGCTTTATTTGCCCCAGATGTAACTGGTAAAAACCCAACTAGACTGGGAACTATGGGGCAGCAGTTTGGATATATTGAGGTGCCATTGGAATTGAACTATGCCTTATTGGACCGTAAATTTGGTGTGAACCTTATTGGCGGATTAAGCTCCCTTTTCCTCATGGACAACCTAGTGATACTCAAATCTAACGGACAGACCACGGAAGTAGGGGAAGCCAACAACATCAATAATGTTAATTTTAGTACCAATGTGGGGCTTGGCCTACATTACAAATTTACCTCCAAACTGAGATTTAACGTAGAACCCGTTTTTAAATATCAATTGAATACTTTTTCCGATACCTCTGGAAGTTTTAACCCATATTCCTTAGGGGTTTACAGTGGATTTAGCCTTAAGTTTTAGGCCTCCCTGTTTTTCGGAAGAAAAAAGAAGGAAATGGACATCCTGTGCAAAACCAGAAGCACCTATACGCCCAAGGTGAAATACCCTCTTTTATGACGACTATTGGCACTCATTTTTTAGTTCCTTTAATATCACGGTTCTCACGCTTTCCCGCAGCTCGGCCTTATCTTGCTCTTGTAGGAAGTCCGTTGAGAAAAACTTGTGCACCTTAACCCGTAACCTACCGGGAGCACCACTGAAAAAAGTAAAGGAAAATCGTTTTTTGTTGTCGTAAAATGTCATAGGCACCACGGGAATACCATGGGCTATCGCCATTTTAAAAGCTCCATCCTTAAATTGGTCCAATACAACATCTTCCTCCGGCACCCCACCTTCCGGGAAAATACAAATACTTAGGCCTTGATTAAGTCTTTTTTGCGCCCGTCTATACACAGCAGTCCTGCTTTTTAAACTGTCCCTATCTACCATGATACACACGCGCTTGTAGAAAAAGCCAAATAGTGGAATCTTGACCAGCTCTTTTTTTCCAATAAATACAAAGGGGTTTTTGCTCACCTTTAGCATCAACATAATATCTAGCATACTGGTGTGATTGGCAACCAACATATAGCTTTGGCCCTTTACTAGTTGCTGCTCCCTTTTTATAACAGGAAAGCAGCCCATACCGTAGAGTATAAAATTGGCCCAAATGTTACGTGCCATCCAAAAAAACTGCGAATAGGTTTTCTCCGAAAGGGTAAAAATCACCAAAAAGGGCAACATAACAAGAATGGGCAAGACCACTAAAATATAAAACCAAACCCGATACAAGCAGTGGCCTATTTTTTTTATAACAGATAGCATGGGATCAAAAGTAATAATTTTAAGTCCTTTTTTAGGATTTCTTTTACCTTTGTCCTTCTATTGAAAAAACTCAGATGGCAAGAATTTTAACAGGCATACAAAGTACGGGAACTCCACATTTAGGAAATATTTTAGGGGCCATTGTCCCAGCCATAGAAATGGCCAACGATCCCAAGAACGATTCTTTTCTTTTTATAGCGGATATGCACTCGCTTACCCAAATTAAGAACGGGGAACAATTGAGACATAACACCTATGCGGTGGCCGCTACTTGGTTGGCTTTTGGACTGGACATTGAAAAAACCGTTTTTTATCGGCAGAGCGACATACCGCAAACCGCCGAACTGGCCTGGTACCTAAGTTGTTTTTTTCCATACCAAAGACTTACATTGGCACATTCCTTTAAGGACAAAGCTGATCGACTGGATGATGTAAATGCCGGATTGTTCTACTATCCGATGCTAATGGCGGCGGACATCCTTTTATACGATGCGGAGATAGTCCCCGTTGGCAAGGACCAAATGCAGCATTTGGAAATTACCCGCGATGTGGCCTCCCGCTTTCACGCTCAATTAGGGGAAACCTTCGTTTTGCCAACTGGCAAGGTGAGGGAAGAGACCATGTACATCCCGGGCACCGATGGCCATAAGATGAGCAAAAGTAAAGGCAACTTGATCAGTCTTTTTCAACCAGATAAGAAACTCCGCAAGCAGATCATGGGGATACAAACGGACAGTACCCCTATGGAGGAGCCTAAAAATCCGGACACGGATAATGTCTTTGCCCTGTACAAAATGCTAGCCACTAAAGAACAGGTTGCAGAAATGCGCAGTAACTACCTAAACGGTAACTACGGATACGGACATGCCAAGCAAGCCCTTTATGAAGTAATATTGGAACGCTTTGGGGAGGCCCGTGAAAAGTTTGATTATTATATGAACCACCTAAACGAAGTAGACCAAGCGCTGGCCATTGGTGCCAAAAAGGCCCAAAAAGTGGCCGATGAAGTATTGGCCAGGGTACGAAAAAAAGTGGGGTATTAAAATAATCGGTTTTATACCCAGTGGTCGGTTTACAAAATAAACGTAGACAGGCTTGGCGTAGTATTTAGGGCAATGGGTGGGAACAATCGATAAAACACCCATAAAACTTGAGATTGTTTATAATATGACTGTGTAACCGACCACCCGGTTTGGTTTTTTGGCCGAGCAAGGCCATTGGCGGGCATATTTTGCTACACATCAAGGCGAGAAATACACCCCATTGTACGACATATTAGATGGCCTCAAAAAGTTTGCCGGGCAACGGCCTTACCACCCCCTTCATTTCCATGTTCAATAGGGTAGATGACACTTTAAAAATAGGCAGTTCACACGCAAGTGCAATATGGTCCAGCATTTGCTTGCCCCCTTGTTGTAAATAGTCGTAAATCTCCTTTTCGGTTTCACTGAGCTCTACAAAAAGCTGCTTTTGAACTGGCTCGGCCTTTTTTTCTTCAATTTCCCAACCCAGCATATAAACCAGATCTGCCGCAGAAGTAAGCATATGGGCCTTTTGTTGTTTTATTAAATTATTGCACCCGCTACTGTATTTGTCTTGAGTCCTCCCCGGAACAGCAAATACATCGCGGTTATAACTATTGGCAATATCCGCCGTAACCAAACTACCCCCTTTGTCCGCAGATTCCACCACCACGGTAGCTTCACTCATTCCAGCAATAATTCTATTGCGTTTTAAAAAGTTTTCCCTCTCGGGCTGACTAGTACTCCAAAATTCCGTGAAAAATCCACCATTATTTTCCACCTCGTACACGTAGCGTTCGTGGTTTTTGGGATAGATCTGATTGAGTCCGTGTGCCAAGCACCCTATGGTTTGCAAGCCGTGTTTTATAGCTGCCTTTTGCACGCAAATATCCACCCCATAGGCATACCCACTCACAATCACAGGGTTCAAAGGAGCCAATTCCGCTATAAACTCCTCACAAAAAGCACTCCCATAACTGGTGATATTCCTTGTTCCCACCACACTAATTATCCGCTGATTGTAAAGGTCTATATTCCCAGAACTAAATAATAGAATAGGGCTATCCACACAGTGCTTTAGATAAGTTGGGTAACTAGCATCCATAAAATAATGCAAGTCTATTTCCCGATTACAAAAAAACTCATACTCCGCCTGGGCAGCCTCTAGATGTTCTAGATCTTTTAACCCCTTTAAAGTGTGTTTTCCTATACCGTCAATTCTTAATAAGTGATGCGTGCGTTCCTCAAAAATTGCAGCAGGGCTACCGCAGTTTCCAATTAATTTTTTGGCAGTAATATCCCCAATATTCGGGACCTTCTGCAAACGGAGTGCGGCAATTATTTCATCTCTAGACATTTATGGAACAGGCTTAATTCTCTACAAAATACACAAATTATAATGTTAATAAAAAGTTATGCGAACAGTTTTGAACTTCTGTAATTTTTACAATCTTTGTCTTTATGGGAACGGAACAATATATAGCGGAGCTATTGTATAGGTATAATTGTGTAATTGTACCGGAATTTGGCGCTTTCTTGACGCAGATGAAATCTGCCGTAATCAACGATACCACCAATTCATTCTACCCCCCATCCAAAATTGTTTCTTTTAACGAGCAACTATCTTCCAATGATGGCCTATTGGTCTCCTATATGGCAGATGCCGAAAAGACTTCCTATGAAGAAATGCAACAGCAGATTGCAAGCGTTTCCCAAGAATGGAAAAAGCTTATGGCAGCAGGGGAACGCCTTAGCCTATCCAACATTGGACAACTGTGGCTTAACAAGGAAGGTAAGATACAATTTCAACCTTCCTATCAGGTAAACTACCTTACTTCATCCTTTGGACTTTCCTCTTTTGTATCCACTCCTATATCCAGGGAAGTATTAAAAGAGGAAGTTGAGGAGCTTGAAGAAAAGATACCTTTCATGATTACTCCTGAAACCAGAAAGGAACCACGATTTAGACCTTATTTAAAGTACGCAGCGGTGATTTTATTGGCCGTTGCTACCGGATTTACAGGGTATCGTCTCTACAACGAAAAGGAATCCACTCTTGTTTTGGCACAACAGGAGGCACAGCAACAGGTCTCCAAGAACATCCAGGAAGCCACATTTTTTAATACGGCCCCATTGGAACTCCCAGCAGTTTCCCTAAATGTTATCAGCAAGAAAAAGAAGGCAGTACACCAAGTAATAGCCGGAGCTTTCAGAATTAGGGAGAATGCAGAAAAAAAGGTGCTTCAATTAAAGAAAAAAGGTTATAACGCTTCTTACATAGGTGCCAACCAATACGGTCTACACATGGTAGCCTATGGCAGTTTTGAGGACACCAATGAAGCAATAAACTACTTAAGAAAAATAAAAAAATCAGAATCCCCAGAGGCCTGGTTACGTTCGGTAAAATAACGCCATCCATATTTTCTCTTTATAATTAGGGGCGTATCTTTGCGCAAAACTATCATATGGAAGCTAAGACACCCAGTGAATCCCGTACCTTGATGACCGATATGGTCCTACCAAGCGAAACAAACCCATTGAACAACCTTTTTGGGGGCGAATTATTGGCCAGAATGGATAGGGCTGCCAGTATTGCTGCCAGAAGGCATAGTAGGCGCATCACCGTAACGGCATCGGTTAACCATGTAGCTTTTAACCAAGCGGTTCCTGTTGGCAGCGTAGTAACTGTGGAGGCAGCCGTTTCCAGGGCATTTAGAACCTCTATGGAGGTCTATATAGATGTTTGGATGGAAGATCGTTTTAACGGTGAGCGATCCAAGGTAAACGAGGCCATTTACACCTTTGTAGCGGTAGACGACACTGGCAAACCCACCAATGTTCCAGAACTAAAGCCCGAAACCGAGCAGGAAATAAAGCGATTTGAAGCCGCTTTGCGAAGAAAACAACTAAGCCTTGTACTTGCAGGTAAAATGAACCCTCAGGATGCAACAGAACTCAAAGCCCTATTTATGGGATAAGGGATAATCCCTCATCCGTTATAACAGACAACCATAAGGCAAGTACATTGCAGTATTGCAACCGAGGAAATAGAATATCACTTTAAAAATCAAAATTGTCGGGATCCGGACCAAACCGTTTCCCCCTATCCAACCCATCCAATAGCTTTACATCTTCCGGTGCCAATTCAAAGTTAAAGATATCCGCATTGGCTATGATGCGTTCTTTTTTGGACGATTTTGGAATGGTGACCACCCCCTTCTGCAAATCCCACCTTAGAACTATCTACGCAATGGTCCTATTGTATTTTTGGGCCAATTCCTTCATTATTTCCATCTCAAAAATATGACCCTGCATCAAAGGCGACCAAGCTTCATACTGAATGGTATTTTTATTGCAAAAATCTATCAGATCCTGCTGTACCAAATACGGATGAAATTCCATCTGGTTTACCATGGGCACCGTTTCGGCATCCGCCAACAAATCCTCCAAATGATGCTGCAAAAAATTGCTCACTCCAATGGCCCTGACCCGCTTCTCCCGGTACAAATATTCCATGGCCCGCCATGTGTCCTTAAATTTCCCCGCTACCGGCCAATGCACCAAATAAAGGTCCAGATAATCCAATTGAAGACGATTTAAGCTATCCTCATACGCTTTTAAGGTGCTCTCATAGCCTTGATCATCATTCCACACCTTACTAACCACAAACACCTCCTGACGGCTAATACCGCTTTGCCTGATTCCTTCGCCCACACCAGCTTCATTTTTATATATGGAAGCGGTATCTATGTGGCGATACCCCTCCTGCAAGGCCCAGTTAACAGCATTGGCTACCTCCTTACCATCTTCGGATAAATATACTCCCAAACCAAAATAAGGCATTTGCACACCATTGTGTAACGTAAAAGCTCCCTTTAAATTGGTTATCGTCTTCATATTTATAATCGTTTATAATTGATATATCCATTCTTCAGGATTAAGCCTGGTAGTATCCTTGTAGAGATAGAACTTGAGTTGAGTAGTACCGTTGGCCTTGCTGGTATGGATATCCCCCAGATCTGCCTTGGTTCCCACCTTGTCCCCTTTCTTGACATAAACCCTGGAAAGATTGTAATAGGTACTAATATAATTACCGTGTTTTATCTGCACCCCTTTGTTCCCTCCCGGAACAGAGAGTATGGCTATTACCTCCCCTTCAAAAATTGCCCTGGCCTTGGAGCCTTCGTCGGTAGCAATGATTACACCATTACTTTGGTGCTTTATTCCAGGGTAGACCGCATCGCTATAAATACCAAACCCCTGTCTTTTAATACCTTTTTCCACCGGCCATATGAGTTTGCCTTTATTGGCGGAGAAATTATTGGCAACAATAGTAGCTTCCGGCGTTAGAACAAACTTACTGCTACTGGCTGCGGTACTTGCCGTTGACTTTCCGGCAGCCTTATTGGATGCCGCAATAGCAGAGCGAATCAACCTTTCTATTTGTTGGTCTATCCTCTTGGCCTCCTGTTTCTTTTTCTTGATGGCCGCGGCATATTTGCTCTCGTTCTGCCGGATACTCTTAAGTAATTCCTTTTGCGATTGGATCTCTTTGTACAACTGATTTTTAATCCGTGTATTTTCGGCCACCAATTTATCCTTCTCCTTTCTTTGTACGGACAGGTCCTTGTTCAATTTGGTAAGTTCCTCTGTTTTTAATACAATTTGCTCTCCCTGCTCCTTACGGTATTGGGTATATTGCTTCATGTATTGAAATCGCTTAAAAGCCTGAAGAAAATTCTCCGATGACAAAAGGAACATCAATCTACTTTGACCGGATTTGTTTTGATAGGATTTCCGAATCATGGTGCCGTACTCTTCCTTTAAAAAAGCCAGATCGTTTCTTAACTTTCCAATGTTCCTAATATTGGTATTGATTTGTCTATTGAGCAAATTGGATTGCTGATTGGTAACCCTTATCAACTGCTGGCGCACATTGATCTTTTGGTCCATGGCCTCCATCTGATCCAGGACATTTCCCTTTTCCTTTTTCTCGGCAAACAATAGCCTATTTATTTCAGCTATTTCCTTTTGAAGTTGCTCGCGCTTGGACTCCAGTGCTTTCTGCTCACTAGTCTGTGCCAGTATTCCACCGGCACCCAACATGAACATAACAAACACAATATAAATTACATACGAATGGTTACCTCTCATATTAATTTAATACAATTTCTTTGAAACCATTTGGTATATTATATGGGAAGTTCAAGGTTCTATTGAACTCCATATTTCTAAATTCCACCTTAATATTATTCGTTTGTTCCCCATCAATAGCCAGTATGGAAATCTCACTTGGCAATATCCATTTGTTTACCTTTTGATAGTTATTGTAGTTAATTTCCAGCATACGTTTTTCCCAGGGCTGGGCCAATTGTTGGGTAGCCATCTTGTAGTTCAAGGGCTCTACCCGAAACAAGGTTTTGAATAGTTCAGCTGCCTTTTTGGGTTTTAGCAAATAGTTGTCGTTGGCAATGTCCACCGTATATTTCCCTTCCCTTAAATCGAACAAGGCATCTCCCAAAAGAAGGTTTTGCACTTTCCCAAAATCCAGTTCGGTTCCCAACAAATTACTTAAATAGGAGAAATCCCCATCAAAAAATTCATTGTCCAATTTATTGTAGAAAGACACCCTTTCCGGTGTAATATAGGCTTTGACTATGCCCAAAGGAGCACTAAGCCAAATTGCCTTGTCCTTTTCCATTCTAACACTTACGCTAACACTTTGTGTAGCCTCACCATCCGAATAATCAATTTTCATCCTTCCGCTCAAGGTCTTAAAATTAATATGCGAATAATAGTGGTTCCTAATGACCGCCTTTGCACTCATGTTTTCATCTACTTCACCACTCTTTAGCAGACTGGTACTTTTGCAGGACACCACCGTTATAAACAAAGCAAAAAGCACTGCACAATTATAATATTTTTTAATACTGTATTTCATAGCCTTACAAGCCCGATTTTATTTTACTAAGATACATATTTGCCTTGGAAGAATTTCCCAACGCACTGTTAGCATCTGCCAACTCCTTGTATATTTTATTTGCCAGATCCACATCTTCCAGAAGAAAATCCAGACCCGACTCCAAAATGCTAATGGCCTCGCCATATTTTTGTTCCCTATTTAGGACCAGACCCGATGCATAATAGAAATAGGGCTGCAACGGAAAGCTTTCAAGAGCCTCGGCACTAACCGCTGCTGCGCGTTTAAAATCGGCCTTAGCCAGCAAATTGCTTATTATGGATATATACTGATCCATAGGATTATCCTCTACCGCCGCTGGGGCCACGTTGTCCATTTCCAGTTCTGCCGACTTGCCCGGCAGTAAGGAATCATTGATCTTCATACTCAGTTCCCTGGCAAATTCCGAACGCTGCATACCGTTTAGTATTTTTAAAGCCTCTTCATAATTCTGCTGTCGGTAATAAATTAGTGACAAGTTTTCCTTCAAATCACGGTCATCAAACGGAAGCCGTGCTTTAACCCCTTCCACCAAGGCGCCTTGGCCCTGCATTATCTCCACTAATGTATTTAACACCCAATAATCCTGTGGTTTTGCCACTACAGCGGCAATACCATATTGTTGCGCCATTAAAAATTGTTTGGAAGCCAAATAAGATCGGGCCAGCTCGTGGTCCAAAACGGGATTTCCAGGGTCCAATTGCTTACACTCCAATAAAAGATTTATGGCCCTGTCATAGTTTCCAATGCTCTTTTGCTGAAGGGCCTCAAAAAACTTTTCTTGAAACTCATCGGTATATTCTTCTAAAAAGACTTCGGAACTCTCCGTTTCACTTATCTCCTTTTCTTGGGCATAGTAATCCACAGGGAACATAATTAATCCCATGATCCAAGCTAATATTTGGAGACGTCCATTCATATCCTAGTTAATCCCTTTACTTTAAAAGGCCCACCTACCTTACACCTACACTATACCAAAGCGGAATGGCCTCACTAATTTAAAACGGAACCATTTACCCTTAATATAAAAGTTAAGTAGGGAGTGTTAGTACATTTGGAGCTGTTAGTTTATTTAAGCCCGGTACTCCCAAATCCACCTTCGCCCCTGGAGGTTTCGGAAAGCTCCTCCACAGCCAGCCATTCTGCTCTTTCGTGCTTGGCAATGACCATTTGGGCTATTCGTTCCCCATTTTCAATAGCAAAAGCCTCATTGGAAAGATTTATAAGGATTACCCCCACCTCGCCCCTATAGTCGGCATCTATTGTACCAGGAGCATTGAGTACGGTGATTCCCTTTTTAGCTGCCAAACCACTCCTAGGTCTTACCTGGGCCTCAAAGCCTATTGGCAATTCCATAAAAAGTCCCGTTTTAATAATAGTTCTTTCCATGGGCCGCAATATCACGGGTTGGGTAAGATTGGCCCTTAAATCCATCCCGGCCGAAGCCAAGGTTTCATAACTAGGTAAGGCGTGGGATGATTTATTGATGATCTTTATGGTCATTTTCTTAAAAATATTTGTTTGAGTTTGTCGCTTTCCAACTTATACACCATTCCAAAAAACAGTATCACAAAGATACTGCCAATAATCAAATTACGGTCAAAAACATAAAAAGACAACATGGAAAACAGAATGGAAAAAAATAAGTAGAAGACTATTTTTCTTTGATTATACGGAATTGGGTAATACATTCTTCCAAAATAGAAAGAAAGCATCACCATAGAAGCGTAGGCCACCAGAGTAGCCACGGCCGAGGCCATGTACCCAAAATACGGAATAAAGACAAAATTGATAATGATAGTCAGTATGGCACCGATAATTGAAATATAGGCACCAAATTTTGTTCGATCGGTTACCTTGTACCAAACCGATAGGTTGTGATAAATCCCCAAACAAAAGCTGGCCAGAACCACCAATGGCACTATGGACATGGCCTCCCAATAGTCCGAATTGGGAACCAAGAACAGTTTTATAATATCGGCATAGGCTACCACACAGAGCAAAATAACACTACCTAAAATCACAAAATAGTTAGTTATCTGCGCATAGGCCTTTTGGGGGTTTTCGGAATTGGAGTGACTAAAGAAAAAGGGTTCAATCCCCATTCTAAAGGCTGTTGCAAACAAAGTCATAAAAACCGATAGTTTATAACAGGCAGAATATTTCCCTA
The DNA here is from genome assembly GCA_963972175.1 of uncultured Arenibacter sp. Classification (GTDB taxonomy): domain Bacteria; phylum Bacteroidota; class Bacteroidia; order Flavobacteriales; family Flavobacteriaceae; genus Arenibacter. Next base: position 815 of record CAXAVP010000133.1, on the reverse strand, counting down.
TTTCACTTTCCGCAATATCATTTGGCAAAAGCCAATCCAGCATAATTCGATCAAATACTTCGTTGATCGTAAAGGCGATACCAGCAATTAAAACAGGGGCAGCATACTTTATCATGCTGGTCCATATATCCCTGTCAAAAACATAGGGCCTTCTTAAATAGAGGCGCAACATCAATAAAAGCGTTGTACCACTAGCAATTAGCATGGAAATGAATATATATGAGATTTCAAAGTTAGGCCTATACAGGCCACTTAAAAGCGATTCTGGATTGCTTTCCACCATTATAGGAAGAGCTATTAGAAAAAAACCATTCAACCCAAGGTTGATTACCACATTGGCAATCTTCACCAAAGCATACCGCATAGGCTTCTCATTGGCCCGCAACCACGAAAAGGGAATTATCACCAAAGCATCCAAAACAAGTATCAATATCGCATAGGTGATAAATTGTGGATCTATGTCACTGATAGCTGAAATAGCTCCTCTAAACATAAAAGCCAATAGCAAAAAAGCAAAGGAAGAAGCCCCTATGGATAATAAGGAGGTGGTCACCACAGTTTTCTTGTTTAAAGACGCATCGTGGTAAAAACGGAAAAAAGCCGTTTCCATACCATAAGCCAGCAGCACATTGAAAATAGCAAACCAAGCAAAAATGATGGAAACTTCCCCATACCCATCAGTAGGGAGAACACTGACATATAAGGGCGTTAAAAGAAAAGATAGCATCCGAGGCAACACGGTAGCCAAGCCATAGACAAAGGTCTGTTTAAATAGTTTTTTAAGTGGATTCAAAGAAATCTATGAATTAGCTTTA
>CAXAVP010000132.1:0-12002 GCA_963972175.1 uncultured Arenibacter sp. | reverse complement strand
AAATCATTTTTCGACTAACTCAGAGCAAAAACACAAAATAATTTACAGTCCCTAATAGGGGTAACCAATATTAGGAATCCAACCCAAATGCATAATAATGCTTTCTAGGAAGTTCTTCGTAGATGCCCTCAATCATCACACCGCCTTTTTGATTGTTCAAGGATTCCATAACATCATCTATGTCCTTTATTTTCCTGCCGTTGATGTGGGTAATGATAAACCCTTCCTGCATTTGTGTTTGTAGTCTTAGCTTGCCGGCATAAAGTTGGGTTACCTTTACGCCTCCATCAATATTTAATTTGCCAGCTAGGTCTTTATCAATATTTTCCAATTCGGCACCCAATTGGTTCAATATTTTCTGATGTTCTTTTTTCTTTAATTTTGTACTTCCTTGTCGGCTTTTTAGTACTACGTTAATTTCTTTCTCTTTTCCCTTACGGCTTATCCTTAGCTTAACTTTGTCACCAGGTCTTTTTTCGGCTATCATGCCCTGTAACGTGGGGGAATTTAAAACCTTTTTGCCATCTACACTTAAAATAATATCCCCTTCTTCCAGATCGGCTTCATCGGCAGCACTGTTTTGGGCAACCTTTTCCACATATACACCTTGCCTTAGCGCTATGTCTTTTTCTTTGGCTAAATGTCCATCCATCGTACGAATGGTTACTCCAAGCATCCCCCTCTGTACGGCCCCGTATTTTAGTAGGTCTTCTACTACTTTACTGGCAATATTGCTGGGCACGGCAAAACCATATCCGCTATAAGAACCAGTTCTACTGGCTATAGCGGTATTGATCCCAATAAGATCTCCGTTCAGGTTTACTAATGCACCTCCACTGTTGCCCGGGTTAATGGCGGCATCGGTCTGTATAAAACTTTCAACGGCAAACTTATCCTTGTTTATGTTTATGTTTCTGGCCTTAGCACTCACAATACCGGCAGTTACGGTAGAATTAAGGCTAAAAGGGTTGCCAACGGCCAATACCCATTCCCCTACTTTTACATCGTCTGAATTTACCATGGACAAGGCGGTTAGATCATCTGCCTTAATTTGTAGTAGGGCCAAATCTGTTGAGGGGTCGGTTCCTACTACAGTAGCCTTATAGGTGCCATTGTTGTGCAGGGTCACCTCTATTTCATCGGCCTGATCAATAACGTGGTTATTGGTAAGGATGTATCCTTTTTCATTAATTACCACCCCAGATCCTGTACCCATCACGGGTAAGCTTTTGGGTATTATTTTTTGGGTTTCCCCATCTTCCTCCTCATCAGGTTGTCCGTATTCATACCTCTTGTTAAAGAAATTTCCGAACGGACTTTCCTTAAAAAAATCCTGAAATGGATCAGGTAGGTTTCGATATTGGTACATCTGCCTAGAAGCATTGGGCATCTTCCGCTTAGAGCTAATATGTACCACTGCATTCAAGACCTTGTCTGTGGTTTTGGTGAAATCCAAAGGGGCTATTTCCCCATCTGCATTGGCGGCATACAGTACCTTAGAGGTACTTGTCGCTGGAACATGTTTAATTTCAATGGTGCTTTTGCCAAAATTTTGATATCCCCAAACAACACCCAGACTTATTAGCAGGGATAATATGGCTGAAATAAATACTGTCTTTTTCATCTTATCCAATTTTTATTGTTACAAATTATTTTGTCGGTGATTCAGTCTGACTTAATAGTAATTGCAAACACTGGAATATTCCCATACAAAATTGCCGCTGTTTTTAGTTATAGGGTCATCTGTAGAACTGCCTATTAAGAAATGGGTTCTATTAAAGTAGCACTAACCCAAATGGGTATGGAGGGGGCAAATAGTGCCCCGCTCCAAATACCTAAAATTCTCGGGTTTAATTATGAAATTTTAATGGTTTTCGCAGGCTTGCGTTTGGCCTCCTCTTTTTTAGGTAAAAGAATACTTAAGATTCCGTCGTTATAGCTCGCTTCTATCTGATCATCATTCACCGTCTCCGGTAGACTGAACGTTCGCTTAAACGAGGAATATCCAAACTCCCTGCGGGTATACTGCGCATCGGAGCTATTTTGTTCTTCCTGCAAATCAGCGGATATAGATAAAAGCTGCTCTTCAAGGTCTATATGAAAATCAGATTTTTTTAGACCAGGTACGGCCATTTGTACAGCATAGGCGTCTGCTGTTTCCAAAATATTAACCTTAGGAAGTGTAATGCCCCGATTAAAATTTAAACAGTTCAATAATGGCATTTGGTCGTCATTAAGGAAATTGTTTATCCAATTAGACCATGAAGGGAAGTTGTTTTGTGAATTAACGTTTGCTAAACTTCCATTTTTAGGAACATTAACTAAAGTGCTCATAATAACAAAAATTTTAAGTTAAACATTAAGTCAGTTTGAAATACAAAGTGATTTCACTCTATAAAATGCAAACAAAATGCCAAAGTGGAAATAGCCGTTACTATTGTACTATTGTGGCCTGTTCATGGGGTAGGATCAATATGAAAACTGACAAAATTACAGTTTCAGTAACAGGATAAAGTGCCACTGTGTCATGGTATTTAGGTATTTACAGGGTTACTTTTTTACCTGTTTTAACGGCCTTATAAATGGCGTCGATAATCTTTAAATCCTTAACACCTTCTTCCCCGTCTACAGGGACTATAGGCTGGATCCCTTCAAAAATAAGTTGGGCCATACCATCCATTTGCAGTGTTTGGTGGGTAATATGTGGTTGTGTGAGTTCACCTTTATGTGTTCTTCCCTTAATGGGGCCATATCCTGTAGAGGGCCGCATTTCTACGAAGCCTTTTTCTCCGTTAAGAAAAAAACGGTCCAAATGGCTCATGGCATAGGTAGAGAGGCAGGAGGCTACGGCGCCACTAGGGAATCCCATTTGAAACTGTATGGTTTCATCCACACCTTCCTTAAATTTTATGGGATCTGTTTTGGTTTCTTGGGCCGTAACCCATATAGGTTCTTCACCAAGCATATATCGGGCTCCATTAATAGAGTAGATACCAATGTCCATCATGGCTCCCCCACCCGACAGTTCTTTATTTAAGCGCCATTGGGTTGGGTCTCCAATGGTAAATCCGGAAAGGCCCTGAAAGAACTTGAGTTTTCCAAATTCGCCTGCCTTTCTCATCTTAATGACTTCTACTGTTTTGGGTTCATAGTGCATTCTATAGCCTACCAATAATTTTACGTTGGCCGTTTTACAGGCATTTACCATTTCCTGGCCTTCTTTGGCGTTGATACCCATAGGTTTTTCACAGATTACATGTTTGCCAGCCTTGGCAACCCTTACGGTCTGTTCCTTATGTAGGGCATTTGGGGTAATCACATACACGGCATCTATGTCCGGGTTGTCTTTAATTTGGTCAAAATTATCGTAGTTATAGCAATTTTTTTCCGGAATATCGTACTTGGCACGCCATTTCACTACTTTGGAGGGGGGTGCCACTAATGAGTCCCACTAGTTTCGCCCTTTTGCAAGATTCCATTGCTTTGGCTACTCGTGTACCATAACTTCCCAGCCCCATAATGGCAACCCTTAAAATAGGTCCCTCATAAGGCGCACTGGAGGCCGCAAACAGTTTTGTTGGATTGTATAATATTGGTATACTGATGGTTGAAATGGTCAATTTTTCCAAAAAATCTCTTCTAGTACCCATAGTGCTCGTATTTGTTTGTTCTAAAATAATAAAATGAACTTATAATTGGGCTGTCGAGGTTTCATTTGTTCCTAATATTGGGTAAAAAGTGTGGAGCTATAGGCTTTCACGGCAGTTTTAGGCGTAATAGGTATAACTAAAATGTATATCGCATAAAACAAGTATCTTTGCGCATTTTACCACCAAGCATGCGAGATCTCACAAAAATATCACTGGTAAAGCCTCAAAAATTTCCTTTCTTTTACGGTTATGTGGTGCTATTTATTGGTAGTATTGGTGTTTTGGCCAGTATTCCGGGACAAACTGTTGGTGTATCCGTATTTACAGATCCTGTAAAGGATGCTTTAGGGCTGAGTAGAAATGAGTTTAGTAATGCTTATATGCTGGGCACCTTGATGAGTTCTGCCCTGGTAGCCCGAGCTGGCATTTGGTTTGATGCCTATGGAGCTAGAATTGTTGCATTCTTTGCCTCCTTGTTGTTAGGCGTGTCCCTATTGTTGTGCTCTGTATCGGTAGAAATAAGTGAGGGCTTGAAAGGTTTTTTTGGTCTTAATTCTTGGTTGCTTCCTTTTCTGTTGATGACCTTCCTGTTTTTTTTGATTCGATTTAGTGGTCAGGGGGTATTGACCATGGCTTCCAGGAATATGATCATGATGTGGTTTAAAAAAAATAGGGGAAAAATCAACTCCATTAGTAGTATTACCGTATCCTTGGGTTTTTCCAGTTCCCCTATATTGATCAACAGGCTGATTGATGATTATGGGTGGGAGGTAAGTTGGCAGATTATGGCAATCTCCCTTTTTATTTTTTGTTTCTGTATTTTACAGTTGTATAGGAATCGGCCGGAAGATTTTAATTTGCTTCCTGACGGATCCGCAATGGAAGAAGAGGAACAAAAAACGGAGGAAAATGAGGTTCACTTTACCCTAAAAAAAGCAAAAGAAACCCGTGCCTTTTGGATGTTCGGACTGGTTTTGGCTTTTAATAGTTTTTATGTTACCGGATTTACCTTCCATGTGGTGTCTATCTTTGCAAACCAAGATTATTCCAAAACGGAGGCCATCGCTATTTTCTTGCCTATGTCCGTCATCGCAATTTTTGTGTCTACCCTCTGTAATATACTAAGTGACTACGTTCAACATAAAATTTATTTGTTTGTAATGTTGGCCAGCGGGGTAGTGGCCTCCTTGGGATTACTGTTGCTTTCATCTCCCATAGGGGTTTATTTGTTGGTTGGTGGGTTGGGTACTATGGGCGGATTATTCGCGGTGATCAATGCAGTTACATGGCCACGGTTTTACGGTAGAAAATATTTGGGCTCCATTACTGGGAAGGTAATGAGTTTTCTGGTCATTGCCAGTGCTGTGGCACCAAGTCTCTTCAGTTATTGTTATATCACCTTGGGATCATACCGCTATATTAGTTATGTAGCCTTGGCGTTTTTGTTGTTTCTTATTATTGGTTCTTTCAGGGTTAAGAATCCGCAATAAGGCAAGAAATTTATAATATTTTTAGAGCATAGTACCTAGCAATAAAGTGGCTAGAATAAGGAGTACAATAGATATAATGCCCCCTAGGATAAAAAAGTGTTTAAATCTATAGATGCCCATACTATAAATGAGGGTATTGGTCTGATAGCCCAAGGGGGTGAAGAAACTGAAGTTGGCGGCGAACATAATGGCCAGAACAAAGGGTTTCACCGGGAGTTGCATACCAGTAGCCAATGAAATGGCAATAGGGGTCATAATGATGGCCGTGGCATTATTGGATACAATACTGCTCAGTAGCATGGTGACCAAAAATAAAGTGCCAACAGAAAACATGGGGTCTTTTCCTTGCATCAATAGCAGCAACTTTTGGGAAATCCAGTTATCTGCTCCCGTATTGTGCATGGCAATCCCCAAGGGAATCATACCAGCCAATAGGAATAGGATTTGCCAATTAATTTTTTTGTATACCTTTTCCAATTCCACTCCGTTAAACAGCAATAGGACCATGCACCCTAGAAGGGTTGCCGATAGGATTTTCAAGGTGCCGGTTGCGGCAAGAACAATTACGGCCAATAAGACAAAAAGAGTAAGGTTGCGCTTGGAAGATTTGGCGCTTTCAGGGGCTTCGTATTGTTGCAAAATGGCTACATTGTCAGACAGGTCAAAATCCTTGATCTTATCCCTTTCAATTTCCAAGAGTACCCGGTCACCTACCTTTAGTTGAGTTAGGTCCATATCATCGGTATACATTCTCTCTTTTAAATTTCGGAGGTTCTTTCTTTTTTTTATGGCCAAGGGAATGGCATCGTGCAAAAATGAATGCTTGAGCTCGCCCAAGGTCTTTCCCAGAAATCGGGCTCCCGGCATCATCATCATCTCCACTAAAATGGTCTGAATATTTTGTTTGTTCTGGGTGATACGGTCAGGTTCTGCTTCCTTATCCTTGAATTCAAAATGGCTGTAAACCCCCGGTTCTTCTTCTTTGGGAGAAACAATCATTTCTGTATCCCTTTTTAAATGCATTAGATGCTCTAGGGTGCAGGATAGCATCAATCGGTCTCCTGCTTGCAGTATTACCTGTTTTAAAGGGGCGTGGCTGTCAAGGCCCGTTCGGAATAGTTTTAATACGGAAATATCCTGTTTTCCTAGAAAGGTTTCGGAAAGTTGTTGGCCAATAAGATCGGAATTAGGGCTTATTTCCAAGGTGGTTATATACTTGTCCACAGCATATTGTTCCCATAATTTTTCTTTGGAGTCTTTTGGTAGCAGGTGGGAAAGGAAGCTTATTAGGAGTATGGCTACTATCAGGAATATGACGCCGAGCCAGGAGAATTCAAAAAAAGCCAAGCTATCACCAGTTCTATTGGTATAAATGGAGTTGACGATAAGGTTGGTAGAGGTGCCCATTAGGGTGCAACTGCCCCCTAAAATACTGGCATAGGATATAGGTAGGAGTAATTTGCTCTTGGAGACATTGTATTTGTCCGATAATTCCGTGACGATCTTTATAAAAACAATTACAACGGCCGTAGAGCTAATAAATGCCGAAATAGACCCTGTGATAAACATAAAAAGAGGGACCATAAAAAAAATGGGCCAGGTTCTAAATTTCTTTAGTCCGTTCGCCATCCATGAGATTACGCCGTTTTGTTCCAGGGCAACGGCTAATATCATAAGACATAATATGGTAATGACCGCCGAATTGGAAAAACCACTAATGGCCTCTTCTGGGCTTATGAGTCCAAACAGCACCAAAACGCCCATAATACAAAAGGCAATTTTGTCCATGGGGAATATCTCAAAGGCAAACAGTATAACTACTATTCCAATGATCGCGAATATCAAGGCAATCTCAAAGCTCATGTTCCATAGTTATGGGTCTACCATAAATATAAGACAATCGAGGGGTTTGGTAAAACCCATTTGAGGTGGAAACATTCGGGTTCCAGTAAGGGTTAAACAGTACAGGCACTACGCTTTAAAAGCATATACTTTCCCTTGTTCTTGAACTCACGGATGGCGGTGCCTACATACTTTTTAAATGTTTTGGACAAATGGCTAACATCGGTGAAGCCTAATTCGTCAGCAATCTCGGTAAGGGTGTAGTTGGAGTTTAAAAGTCTTATTTCTACCAGTTTTAGCTTCGCTTTGATATTATATTCCCTTAAGGACACATTTACCTGCTTTTTAAAATATTCGCATACGTAGGTGGCAGACATCATAAATACATCTGCCAAGTTCTCCACCTTTAAAAGCTCGGTCTTATCAATGTTCTCATTGATATAGGTGAGTATTTTTGTAATTCTATCATCGGTGTTACTCTTGGGAAGATTAAAACAGCTACTTTTTTTAATATTTCTAATCAGTATTTTCAAAATGCTGGTCATTAAACTGGTGATGAGGTTAATGGACTATTCCCCGTAATGTCTGAACTCTTGAAGGATCATGGCAATTAAATTGTCCAAATTAAGATAATTTGTATACCGGATGGTACTGGTGTCAGTTTTGTAGAGGGCAGCTTTTCAGAAGATGTTTTTTGTAATGAAAACCAATGAGGAAGAGGTGAATTAGTAGATGTACTTGTAGGCTTTAAATCCTGTGGCAGAGACTTTTTTGTTTACTCGGATGATGGCACCTATGAAGAGCATCTTTATTAAACTAGTAGTTGTGAGATCCAAATTAACAAACTGAATTGGAAATATGGGCCCTACTTGATAAACCTAGTAATTATTATACTTCATAGGAACGTTGCTTTTATCCCGACATGAAATATGTCCATATTGTTGATGTATTACTGTTTTATATACTACAGGCCTTAGAAAATTCTGGGAAAGATTGGAGGGACTTTGGCCAATACCCTAATATAAGTGGTTCCATAAATTAGTAGCAGTGTCCTGAGGAAAAATAGGCTTCTTATATAGCAAGTAGATCTATAAAAATTAAAGACCAACATTAGACCTTTATTTATCTTCTGAGCTCAGAGCAAATGGGTCAATGATTAATGATATCCTATTAATTTGTTTTGGGTAATTAAGGGAACTTTGTAAAAAATAACGATATGGAAAATATACTAGTTGTAGGTGCTACGGGCACCACGGGAAAAAAAGTGGTTCGTTTGCTAAAAGCATCACAGTATTTTGAGCCTGTTGCTATGGTTCGTAAAGAAAGTCAGGTCGACGAATTTTTGGTTCAGGATATAAAAACCGTTGTAGGGGATCTTGCAGAAGATGTATCACATACTGTTTTGGATATAGATAAGATTGTATTTGCGGCAGGGTCCGGGGGGAAAAATGTAGTGCAGGTAGATCAAGAGGGGGCTAAGAAAATGATTGATGCGGCCAAGGCCGGAGGTATTAGAAAATTTGTAATGCTCAGTTCTATGGGAGTGGACCAACCGGAAGAGGTGCCAGCGCTTAAGGAGTACCTTGAAGCCAAACAGAATGCGGACAAATATCTTCAGGCAAGTGCTGTTCCTTATGTAATCATCAGACCGGGCAGTTTAACCAATGAGAAAGGAACGGGAAAGATACAAATGGCCAAATCTTTGGACAAACAAGGCTCTATTAGCAGGGAGGATGTAGCCAAAGTACTAACAAAGGCCTTAAACGATGACGGACCCGCCAACGAAGTTTTTGAAATAATAGCGGGCAATGATTTAATTGGTTGGAATTAAAACAGTATAAAAGTAATTATAGGGTGATGTATTTATATCTATACCTTCTTAAGTCTATCCCTTTAACTTTCTGTAAAAATAAAAATAGCATATAGCAAAGGGACCTGCGTGAGGGATAGCAGCGGTACCCCGCAGCGTAGCGAGGAGTAGTAGCGGATAGCCCGGCCCGTAGGGACACGCCCAAAGACATTGAAATAGCTAAAAGCTTATAATGAACCTTTAAAATGGGTAAGTGTCATATAGGGAATCATGAAATTGTCGTAACTTCATGGAAACCATTTCCTTATATCGTCATGAAATATTCCCGGATTGTTTTTTTAGCCTTGTTCTGCACATTGGTGGCCTGTAATTTTGGCGCCAAGCACAACAAAAAGGCAGCCTTGGCTATCAAGAATGTTCCCAAGGTAGTTACTGCCGATATTGAGGCAGGTATAAAAGCCAATATTGCCAAAAAGGTGGAAGAAGATGGAGGTTATTTTAATATGACCACCGAAGAAGGTAGGGAATTGCGGCTACAACTTGTACGCGTACATACCGAATACCTCTCCAATCTGGGGCCTCAACGGCATTTTGCCTGTGTTGATCTTGCCGATATAAGTGGCGATGTCTATGATGTGGACTTTTTCTTGGATGGCGATCCGGGGAGTATGAATGTTACCCAGACCAGCTTGCACAAACTTAACGGTAAACCCTTTTATTCATGGAAACAGCGCAAGGATAAGACCTGGTACAGGATGCCCATGGAAAATGCCACTTCAGATCTATTGGGAGTCATAGAAGGGGAAGACAATTTTGAATTTCACTACTTGGTGACCCTTCCGGAAATGAAGGAAATGGCCAGGATCTGGATTCCTGTGCCCAAGACCGACCGTTTTCAAGCCGTGGTATTGCGGGATTTAAAGGTGCCAACGGAACATAAGCTACTTCAAGAAACCTATAATGGCAATACGGTACTGTATATGGAACTTTCCCCAGAGCACAGCGGGGCAGCGGTAGAACTGGTTTACGATGTGGTAAGGCAGGAAAAAAAGCCCTATGAGGAGGAGACCTCGCCCAGCAGGTATCTGGATCCCAATATACTGATGCCGGTAGGAGACCGCTTTCTAATTCTTGCCGATTCTATTATTGGGGATAAGCATAAAGCAGGCACTATTATGAAGGCCAGGGCGCTATACGACTATGTGATAGACAATATGCGCTATATAAAGGCGGGAAAATATGGTACGGGCGATGCGGTATATGCCTGTGATGCCCTAAGTGGCAATTGCACGGAGTTTCATTCCCTGTTCATTTCCCTGGCTAGGTCTGTAGGGATACCGGCACGCTTTGCCGTAGGGGCTTCCATTCCCTCGGATCGCAATGAAGGGGGGATAGATGGGTACCACTGTTGGGCCGAGTTCTACGCAGAAGAAAAATGGTGGCCTGTAGATATTAGTGAAGCCAATAAATATACTTCCCTGTCTACCTATTACTTTGGGCGGCACCCGGCCAATAGAATAGAATTTAGTAGGGGACGAGACCTGCATTTGGACCCAGGACCCCAAATAGGATCCATAAACTTTTTGGCCTATCCGGTAATGGAAATAGGTAGTACGCCAGCCTTTCCCAAAACATTTTTTTCTTTTTTCAGGAAAAACCAAGAATAAACGGTCACTATGATATAAGTTTATTCTGAATCCTTATCGTTTGGATGTTCTTCACTTTTTGGATGTTCATCTTCTTCCTTTTTAGGATGTTCATTGGCATCCCCTTCATGATGCTCCTCATCAACTTCACTTTCCTTCATCATTTGTTCTTCTTGCTGTTCGGTCTTTTCTTCCTTTTTTGTTTCCCTACAAGAGCTCAAGGTAGCGGTTGCGACAAAACCAAAAAGGAGGATTACCAATGTTAGATATTTTAATTCTTTTAATCGGCTCATAATAGCTATTGTTTTTTAATTGAATAGTTAGATAAAACGCATGCTAAATAATTGATAATCTTAAAGATACAAATTTTTAGCCGTAAAGGACGGACATTGGTACATTTATAGTTATTGCAGTAGGGGGCGTACTAGACTATTACGGAGTGGTTAAAATGCCATTCAACAAAATAAATGGTCCGTAGTAATTGCCAGCTAAGAATTAGAGTAACAAAAAGTAAAAGCCGACTCCTGGGAGTTGGCCCGATTACAGATTGTATATGGTTGGGCTTAACCTACAAATATGCTTTTAAAATTTTGTTCCGTGATTTGTGTTGTAAGATCCTAATGGCTTTTTCCCTAATTTGCCTAACCCGTTCTCGGGTAATACCAAAGTGTTCTCCTATTTCCCTTAGGCTCATGGGCGCATCCTCGCCAATTCCGTAGTAAAGACTAATAACATTGCGTTCCCTTTCGGGCAATGTTTTTAAGACCTGGACAATATCCGTTTTTAGGGAATCTTTCATGACTTTGGCATCGGGACTGTTGTTTTCTTTGGATTTTATTACATGGTATAAATTGGAAGTTTCTCCCTCTTTAAAAGGGGCGTCCATGGACAAATGCTTTCCGGAGTTTTTGATGGCCAGTTTAACCTGTGCCGGACTCATATCCAGTTCCCTAGCAATTTCAATTGCCGTTGGAGGTCGTTGGTAGGCCTGCTCCAAATAGGAATACACCTTGTTTATTTTACTGATTTCCCCAATTTTGTTCAATGGGAGTCTAATCATACGCGACTGTTCGGACATGGCCTGTAATATAGCTTGGCGTACCCACCATACGGCATAGGAGATAAATTTAAAACCTCGGGTTTCATCAAAACGTTGGGCCGCCTTTACCAATCCTATATTGCCTTCGTTGATGAGATCGGAAAGCCGTAATCCGTTTCCCTGATATTGTTTAGCGGCCGACACCACAAAGCGTAGGTTGGCATTTACTAATTTATTTAGTGCAACTTGATCTCCTTTACGAATTCTTTTGGCCAGTTCCACCTCCTCATCTGCGCTGATCATATCAATTTTTGATATTTCCTGAAAGTATTTTTCCAAGGATTTGGTGTCTCTGTTGGTAATTTGTTTAGTGATCTTAAGTTGCCTCATATAGTTATATTTTTATTGGGTTGACTAAATAATATACATATATTTTGCGTAATTCCTAATAAAATGACAATTATTATAGGTTTTATTAGTGAAACTCAATTTTGAGAAGTCAGTAAGACGCACTGAAAATTGAAA
>CAXAVP010000131.1:0-12139 GCA_963972175.1 uncultured Arenibacter sp. | reverse complement strand
GTCATACCCGATTTTCTGCAATTGAAGGAAGTTTTTCATAAAGGACTTACCCAGTTAATTATTACAAAGAACATGCACCAACGTAAATTAAAAATGCATGAGCTGTCCGATGCTATTCTAACCCTACCAGGAGGATATGGCACTATGGAGGAATTATTTGAAATGATTACTTGGGCACAATTGGGTCTTCACCAAAAACCTATAGGCTTGTTAAATGTCAATGGGTTTTATGATGAGTTATTGGCAATGCTGGGAACAATGGTCGCCAAGGGTTTTTTAAAGCAGGACCATTACGATATGTTGTTGGTAGATAACAGCATTGACGGACTATTGGATAAAATGAAAAATTACCAACCCCTACCATTGCCAAAATGGATTAAAATGGATCAGTTATAAATGGAAATAAAACAAAAAATAGAAGACCTACGAAGGGAACTCCGCGAACATAATTATAATTATTATGTATTGGATAATGCTATCATATCGGATTATGAGTTTGATATGAAGTTAAAGGAGCTCCAAGAATTGGAAGGAAAACATCCGGAATTTTATGATGCCAGTTCCCCCACTTTGAGGGTAGGAGGGGCAATAACGAAAAATTTTGAAACAGTTGTACACGGACATCGAATGTATTCGCTGGACAATTCCTATTCCAAGGAGGATTTGGAGGATTGGGAGAAAAGGATTCAAAAAATACTGGGCGACGCTGCTGTGGAGTTTACCTGCGAGCTAAAATACGATGGGGCTTCCATTAGTCTTACTTATGAACAAGGTAGATTGGTACGGGGGTTGACCAGGGGGGATGGTTTTCAGGGCGATGATGTTACCAATAACATTAAGACCATAAGATCGGTGCCCTTGCGCTTAAAGGGTGATTATCCACCCAAATTTGATATCCGTGGCGAGATTGTACTGCCTTTTGAAGGGTTTGCCAAAATGAACCAGGAAAGGCTGGAGAATGGGGAGGAACCTTATATGAACCCTCGGAATACAGCCTCGGGAAGTTTAAAATTACAGGATAGTACATTGGTTGCAGAACGTCCATTGGACTGTTTATTATACAGTATTGTAGGGGCCAATTTAGGGGTGTCTTCCCAAATACAACTATTGGAAAAAGCCAGGAATTGGGGCTTTAAGGTCCCCAAGGCGGCAAAATTGTGCAAAACTACGGCAGAGGTGTTGGAGTTCATCGATTATTGGGACAAACATAGGCATGAGTTGCCCTATGAAACAGATGGTGTGGTCATAAAGGTGAATAGTTTACAGCATCAGGAAGAGCTGGGATACACTTCAAAATCCCCTCGTTGGGCCATGGCCTATAAATTTAAGGCAGAGCAGGCTACAACCGTATTAAATGAGATTTCCTACCAAGTGGGGCGTACAGGGGCCATTACCCCTGTGGCGAATTTGGAACCGGTACTCTTGGCAGGGACCACAGTAAAAAGGGCGTCCTTGCACAATGCGGACCAGATAGAGAAACTGGATATTAGGGTAGGGGATACGGTTTATGTGGAAAAAGGAGGGGAGATCATTCCTAAAATTGTGGGGGTGGACTTTACCAAAAGAACCATCCAATCACGGCCTACCCAATATATTTCTATTTGCCCTGAGTGCAGTACCCCTTTGGAGCGTACTCCGGGGGATGCCAAACATTATTGCCCTAATGAATATGGATGTCCCCCACAGATTACCGGTAGAATTCAGCACTTTATATCCCGCAAGGCAATGGATATTGAAGGCTTGGGTGGTGAGACCGTGGAGCTATTGTACAAGGAAGGACTCATAAGGAATTATGCAGACCTTTACATACTTACAAAAGACCAATTGCTACCTTTGGAACGCATGGCGGATAAATCGGCCGAAAATTTGGTAAAAGGCGTTGCCGAGTCGGTGAAAATACCTTTTGAAAGGGTATTGTTTGCTTTAGGAATCCGATTTGTTGGGGAAACTGTAGCCAAAAAACTGGCCAAGGCCTATAAGAATATCGATACTTTGATGGCAGCGGATATTGAGCAGTTAATGGAAGTGGACGAAATTGGTCAGCGTATTGCCGAAAGTGTAGTCGATTTTTTTGGAAACGAGGTAAATCTGGAAATTATTTCGAGATTAAAACAGTACGGACTTCAATTTGAACTGTCGGCCGACAAACTTCAGAATCAAACAGATATTTTAAAGGGACAGACCTTTGTGGTTTCTGGTGTTTTTGAGAAGCTGAGCAGAAATGAACTAAAAAAAATGATTGAGGATAATGGAGGAAAAGTAGGCTCTAGTATTTCTTCAAAAACTTCTTATCTTGTAGCGGGCGACAAAATGGGGCCCAGTAAACGGACAAAGGCAGAAAGTTTGGGAGTGCCCATTATTTCAGAGGACGATTTTTTAGGAATCCTATAGAGGGGGCTAACAACATGAATCAACATCTATAATAGAGCATAAAAGGGAAGAAATGAAGTTTAATAAGTATAGCAGCAAATAGCCTTATGTATACCATACTACTTCTTCTTATATGTGTTGCGTTTATTATAGTAGCTTCTACACGTTTTAAGCTGCATCCTTTCCTATCCTTGTTGGCCGCCTGTTTGTTGTTCGGGATTTTTTCTGGACTTCCATTGGATGAATTGATCACAACAATCAATGACGGATTTGGAGGAACTGTAGGTGGAGTAGGGATCATTATTATTGCCGGTTTAATTATTGGCACCTTCTTGGAGAAATCTGGCGGAGCCTATGCCTTGGCCAATTTAGTATTGCGTATCATAGGCCCCAAACGCGTTCATGTGGCAATGGGATTTATTGGGTATTTTGTGTCCATTCCTGTTTTTGCCGATAGTGGTTTTATTATTGTATCCCCATTGAACAGGGCGCTGACCAAGAAGGCCAAATTGTCCTTGGGAGGTACTGCCGTAGCTTTATCGTTAGGGCTGATGGCCGCACATACCATGGTACCCCCAACTCCGGGCCCAATTGCAGCAGCCGGAATAATAGGTGCCGATTTGGGACAGGTAATCCTTTTTGGATTACTTACCAGTATTCCTGCCTTGTTGGTCTGTATTTTCTTTGCCAAGAAAATTGGGGCGAAAATTTTTATCGATCCTGCGCCCAAAATAACCCAGCAAGAGGTCAATGCTCAGTTAGAACAGGCCCCATCTGTCTTCAAATCTTTCATTCCAATTATAGTGCCTATAGTATTGATTGTTTTAAGGTCTTTTGCCGAATATCCCACCCAACCGTTTGGTGATGGTTACTTTAGGACGGTAATAGGTTTTATAGGGAATCCTGTTGTGGCCTTATTACTGGGGATGGTGTTGTCTTTTACACTTCCCAAGAAACTGGACAAGGAGATGTTGGGTACCACAGGGTGGATAGGGGAGGCCCTTACATCAGCCGCCATTATTATTTTGATAACCGGGGCGGGCGGGGCTTTTGGAAAAGTTTTGCAAACATCCAATATTAGTAGTTTACTTGAAGCAAACGTTAGCAACGGCAACTTGGGAATTTGGTTGCCCTTTCTTATCGCGGCCGGGTTAAAGACCGCCCAGGGGTCGTCTACAGTGGCTATTATAACCACGGCTTCCATTATTGCACCCTTATTGCCCGTTATGGGCTTTGATACCGAGGTATCCAAGGCATTGGCGGTGGTGGCCATTGGGGCGGGGGCCGCTGTAGTGTCCCATGCCAACGACAGCTTTTTTTGGGTAGTTACCCAATTAAGTGACATGAAAGTAGGAGAGGGATACCGGACCCACAGTTTAGGTACTGTTATTTTGGGCTTTTCCGCCATGATAATTTTAACCCTGATAAGCTTAGTAATTTAATTTATATAGAATGAGAGTATATAAGACCAACCAAGGTATTTTGATTGAAAGTGACAATAAGTATTATTTAAGTACAAAAGATTGGGATTTGTTTATTGCAGATGATGATATTTATGACAATACATTGGATCTAATTTCTACACTGCAGCCTATATCCAATAGCGAGTCGATATTGAATGGGGAAGTGCTGCCTCCTGTAGGGCGTCAAGAGATTTGGGCATCCGGGGTAACATATTACAGTAGTAGAGAGGCACGTATAGAAGAATCCAAGGATGCCGGGGGAGGGGATTTTTACGATAGGGTCTACCATGCAGAAAGGCCAGAACTATTCTTTAAAAGCACCCCTGAACGAGCCGTTGGGCATAAGCAGGATGTGAGGATAAGAAAGGATTCCAAATGGAACGTTCCCGAACCGGAATTAACCTTGGTGATCTCACCAAATGCCAAGATCATAGGCTATACCATTGGTAACGACATGAGTTCCAGGGATATAGAAGGGGAAAATCCGCTATATCTTCCACAGGCCAAAAGTTACGATGGAGCCGCTGCCGTGGGGCCATGTATTTGGATTAGCAAAGAGCCTATTTCATTGGAATCTAAAATAAGTATATCCATAATCAGAAATGGCAAAGCGGTTTTTGTGGGCGAGACCGAAGTAGGGCGGATAAAACGAAAGTTAACGGATCTTGTCCATTATCTATACAAGGAAATGTCATTTCCCTATGGTAGCCTTTTGATGACTGGGACCGGGGTAGTACCTCCTGACTCCTTTACCTTGGAACATGGCGATCAGATCAACATATCTATAGATGCTATTGGTACGCTTACCAATACCGTAGCCTAACAATAAAAAACCAACTTAAGAAACATGTCTACACCAAAAAGCTTCGAAACTTTTTATAATACGCTAGAAGATGATTCCCCAATGGCTACTTGGTCTGATGCCCTAAAAGCCATGTGGTATGACGCCAAAGGTGATTGGGAGGCTTCCCATGATATTGCACAGGATATGCATGACACCAATGGTAGTTGGATTCACGCCTACTTACATAGAAAAGAGGGAGACAAGTTTAATGCCGGGTATTGGTATAGAATGGCCGGTAAAAAATTTCCAGTGGTAAATCTGGAAGAAGAACAGAAGCAATTAGTGGAGTATTTTTTGGCCCATCAACAATAGGGTAGCTTGTTCTAGGTGTAAAAATCCTGAGGTTTCCAAAAATTAAAAGGCCGTAGCGTATCGTACGGCCTTTTTTTGGGTTTTATAATTTCGCAATCTGTATCACGAAATTCTATTATCAATTCCCGGAATGGAGCTTCATCTTATATAGGTTATAATCAATAATCGGAATATTCTGTAGGGTAGTAAAAACGGGTAACGTTCTTGGATACATTATTTTGGTAATTGGGATCCATTTTTAATTTGCTCCACACAGGGGAATTGGAAAAAGATTTCCAATGGGCGTCCCTGCTGGCCTGGTCTTTAAAAGTGGTCATATACATTAGGTTGGGCATGGTTGCTCCAGAAAGTACCTCACCGTAGAAAACTGCATTGAAACCAAGATCATCAAAAAGAGCTACTTCCCCGCCCTTATTGAACATCTCTACCTTATTCCAGTGCTTGCCTATGGTATGCGATTCATAACTTCTTAATTCGTAGACACGGTCTTTGCGTGGTCCGTCTAAAGGGGAAGGCTTCATCTTGGGCATGTCAACAAAAGCCTTTAAAAGAATCGATTCAATCCGCTTAAAAGGGGGATTTTGGTAAGGGGCGAACAAAAAGTCCTTTGCTGCGGCCATATATACCTTGTCCTTTTCAAGTTTAGATCTTAAGGATTCTAACTGGACAATGCTCTTCATGGGTATTAAAACCTTTATACTTCTTGGATTCAGGGAATCTATAGTCCTAGGCTTAAAGACACCAACATTGTTTATGTTTAATCTTTTGAGCGCCGGCAATAGGGCAGATTTAAGGTAGTTATCTGTTTTTTGCTCCTGCTCCTCCGTGTCCAAGAGATAGGTTTTAATTTGGTAATATTCTCGTTGACCTTTTTGGCCAAAGCTGCTTATGGTTAGGAAAAGTAGAAGAACGGTTAGGTAAGCTGTATTGCGCATTGGATTTAAATTAGAATTCATTGTTGGTTATTCAATTTTAAAAGGCTTAAGTTAAGGATTTAGAAAAGAAGGTCATAGTTTTTTTATAAAACAAACACTATTGGCCATTTCCTTATAGGGTCCATAATTGGGTTGGGACACATAATTATTTTTTTTATAAAGGGCAATGGCTTCTGGCTGCCTGAGCCCTGTCTCCAGTATACAGGAACTAACATTATTGTTTTTTGCCCATTTCTCCATGGTCTTTAAAATCATGGAGGCAATTCCCTTTCCGCGCTCCTGGGGCATAACAAACATTCTTTTGATTTCCATACTGTTGTTGTACCCCTTTAAAGCACCACAACCTATGGGGGTTTGATCCCTATAGGCCACTATCACTAGTTCCATGTCCTCAATACCGTTGAATTGGGCATAAAAGTCATGTTCTTTACCATCCCTTATCTTTAAATCTGCATCCAGTAGCTTCACCAGCGCTATAAAATCAGGATTCTTGGAGTTCCTTATTCTTAGGGTTACCATAATAAAACAGGTTTTTTTAAATAGTGAAATGCAGGCCTAGGTTTATTTTTTAAAGGTTAGGCCTCGTGTTTTTTTATCTTTATAATTACAGATTTTGAGGTTGGGGTATTGCTCTTGTCGGCTGTGCTGTTCAGGGGGACTAAAACATTGGCCTCCGGAAAGTAGGTGGCGCAACATTGCTGGGGAATATTGTAAGCAAGTACGATAAATTTCCTTGCAACCCTTTCTGTATTCCCGTGATAATTATATAGGTCTACCAGTTCTCTTTCCTTTAGCTTGTGTTTTTCTATATCCTTTGGATTTATAAGCAGCACCCGTCGTTCATGGTATATGCCCCTATATCTGTCGTTTAAACCATAAATAGTAGTATTAAATTGGTCATGGCTTCTAATGGTCATCATTAAAAATTCATCTTTTGCCAGGACTATTGCCTCGCTCTTGGAAACACTAAAATTGGCTTTCCCGGTAGAGGTTTCGTAGTTGTTGTTCCGTGCTCCGTTGGGAAGGTAAAATCCGGCGGGTATCCGCACCCGTTGGTTATAGTCTTTAAACCCTGGAATACACTTTTCTATGCTGTTCCGTATGTGGTCATAATGTTTCAGGTATAGTTTCCAGTTTACTTTGGAGTTTTTTAAGGTGGCCATGGCCAGTTTACATACAATGTATGGTTCGCTTAGTAGGTTAGTAGAAATAGGGTCAAGGCTACCCTTGGAGCTATGTACTACTCCCATGGAGTTTTCTACGCTGACAAATTGTAATTCCCCATCAATAAGGTCTTTGTCCGTTCTTCCCAGGCAGGGTAGAATAAGAGCTTCTTTTCCATGGATAAGGTGGCTTCGATTCAATTTTGTGGATACCTGTACGGTTAAATCACACTTTTGTAGGGCGTTGGCGGTATATAAGGTATCCGGGGTGGCGGAAAGAAAATTACCTCCCATGGCAAAAAATATTTTTGCCTTGCCAGAGTGCATGGCTTTTATACTATCAACGGTATCGTACCCATATTTGGTTGGCGGCTTAAAACCAAAGGATTCTTCCAATTTATCTAACAGGTATCTTGGAGGTTTTTCGTATATCCCCATGGTCCTATCGCCCTGTACATTGCTATGGCCACGAACGGGACAGGTGCCCGCGCCTGGTTTGCCTATGCTACCTTTGAGTAATAAGAGGTTAACTAGCTCTTTAATGGTATTTACGGAGTTTTTATGCTGCGTAAGCCCCATGGCCCAGCAAGCTATAATTTTTTTGTTGTTACATAAGATATGGGCAACCTTTTTGAGCGTTTTAATTGGTATCCCACATTCTTCAATAAGTTCCTCTATGTTCAGTGTTCGTATGTGGTCCAAATATGCCTTGTATCCATTTGTTTTTTCCTCTATAAAGTAAAGGTCAAAAACGCTCCCCGGCCGGGTATCCTCTTCTATAAGCATTAGTTTTACCAAAGCCTGTAGCAAGGCCATATCTCCATTTATTTTTACCTGTAGGTATAGGTCTGTTAATTTGGATTTTATACCTAATGCTCCTTTAAGTTCTTGTGGGTTGTTAAAATTTAACAAACCTGTTTCTATCAATGGGTTTATAGAAATTATAATGGCTCCATTTTTTTTGGCTTTTTTTAGGGCGCTTAACATTCTAGGGTGGTTGGTACCTGGATTCTGGCCGAGGATAAGAATGACCTCTGTTTGGTAGAAGTCGTCCAAGGTTACCGATCCCTTGCCTATACCCAGTGTGTCCATAAGTGCTACCCCACTACTTTCATGGCACATATTGCTGCAATCGGGCATATTATTGGTGCCGTATTCACGTACAAATAGCTGGTACAGAAAGGCAGCTTCATTGCTGGTTCTTCCAGAGGTGTAAAAAATGGCCTCATCCGGACTCTTTAATCCGTTTAGGTGTTCTGCAATTTTGCCAAATGCTTTTTTCCAACTTATTTCTTCATAGAAATCGCCCCCCTTTGGCAGGTACATAGGCTGTGCTATTCTGCCTTTTTTTCCAATTTCATAATCGGATAGGGTAGATAGTTGGGAAACGCTGTTCTTTTGAAAAAATGCAACGTCAAGTTTTTTGGTTGTTGCTTCCTCAGCAATGGCCTTGGCTCCATTTTCGCAGTATTCGGCAATGGCACTGCGTTCGTCATCCGGATCGGGCCATGCGCAGCCTGGACAGTCAATGCCCCCTTTTTGGTTGAGGTTGGCCAAAACCTTTAGTCCTCTGCCAACACCCATTTCGCCAAAGACATGTTTTGCCGATGATATAACCGCAGGTATACCTGCAGCCACCGTTTTAGGTTGACTGGTTCTTAAACCCGTCAATTTTTCGGGAGGGGTGGGACTCGGGTTGGTTTTCTTTGGAGTATGTGCCATTATGTTTTGGTAGTTGCTGCGGGATTGGGGTATTGGTCGGACTGGTCCTCCGTGCGATCATCCAGGCATACAAAATCTTTTTCCAATAATAAATTGAGTAGCTGCCCGTCCTTCAAAACCATCTTGTTTTCGTAGCCAACTTGCTCGCTATCGGGCCATTTTTTGCTTTCTGTTTTAGGAAGGAAGAGGGTAATGGTATCTTCGTGGAATTCCGCTTCAAGCTGGGTAATACCCTCTTTGGCCACAACGGCATAGCCAAAACTTTTGCCGTTAAAGGCGGTCTGCTCCCTGTGCGAGCCATTTTTTTTCAATAGGACCACTTCTGAACGGGTCAGTCTAAACCGAATTGAGTTTCTTTGTATTCTAATCTTCATAGGTTCTATATTTTTATCACAGGTATATAAAGTTAGGGATTAGGTAGTAAGCTTCAAAGGGGATTTCCCTAAATTTTGATGCGCTGGACTCCTGTGTAAATGTTATAACGGCTGTTGCTAACAAAACCCACTAGGGTTATATTGTGTTCTCGGGCCATTTCTATTGCCAGACTTGAGGGGGCGCCAACAGCCATTATAAAGTGGATTCCGGCCATGGCAGCTTTTTGTATCAATTCAAAGCTTGCCCTGCCGCTTAGGAATAATAAATGTTCTCCCAAGGGAAATTGCCCTTGTCTTAAGCTGTGGCCAATTAGTTTGTCCAAAGCGTTATGTCTGCCAACATCCTCCCTTAGGGCCAAAAGTTTACCAGATAGGTCAAAAAGGGCTGCAGCATGGATTCCTCCCGTATTGTTAAAAATACGCTGTTGCTGCCTTAAAATACTGGGGAGCGATAAAATAAGACTTTTGTTTATTTGGAACTCCGAAGGGCTGGGCAGTAAGCGACATTCCGTTTTTATTGCTTCAATACTGGCCTTGCCACAAACCCCACAACTGCTACTGGTATAGAAATGACGCTCCAGTTTACTAAGATCCAGACCTTCAGCATCATTGAGTTGGAAAAGGATGCTATTGGATTCACTTTTGGTCGTAGTAATTTGATCGGCAGATACAATGATGCCCTCGGTAAACAGAAATCCAGTGGCCAAGTCCTCATCATTACCAGGTGTACGCATGGTTATGGAAATACTCTTGTTGGCAATAGGTGGGGATGCTCTTAGAGCACTGATACTAATTTCTAGGGGCTCTTCAACCGCCACATTATCTAAGCATTCCTCAGACTTCTCGCCATTTACTTTTGTTATATTTTTTACTACAATTGATTTTTCGTTTTCCTTGATCATAATAAATGTTTACACCTTTATGGAAACTCCTTCCGAGTGTTTTGATTGCTCATTATCAAAATAAAAATCTATTTTCCCCAGATTTACCCCAAAACAGCCAACCTGGTTTACAAGGGTTTGTTGTTCTTTTCTATTGAGTACTATGGTGGGGCGGTCTAAAAAGGTGTGGGTATGTCCACCTATGATAAGGTCAATGTTTTCGGTTTGTGCAGCTAATTTAAGGTCGTCTGGTTTTTGTGGATTTTTATATTGATACCCTAGGTGGGATAGGCAGATGACTAAATCACATTTTTCTGTTTCTTTCAGCTTAAGGCTAATGTCCTGGGCTACTTCTATGGGGTTTAAGTAAACCGTTTCCTTGTAAAGCTCTTTGGTCACCAAGCCTTTGAGTTCTATCCCTAAACCAAAGACCCCTATCTTTACGCCGTCTAGGGTGTATGTTTTATAAGGACTTACATGGCCATCCATTATGGTATTGCAGAAATCGTAGTTGGCCGATAGAAAATTAAATTTGGCGTAGGGGAGTTGGGCTGCAAGTCCTTCCAGACCATTGTCAAAATCATGATTTCCTATGGTAGCGGCATTGTATTGTAACATGCTCATTAACTTAAACTCCAATTCCCCGCCGTAGAAATTAAAATAAGGGGTTCCTTGAAAAATATCACCGGCATCAAAGAGAAGCGTATTGGGGTTTTCTTTTCTAATATTGGCTACCAAGGTAGCCCTTCTGGCGATACCTCCTAGATTGGGATAGTGGGAGTGGTTTAAGGGGAAAGGATCTATATGGCTGTGTACATCGTTGGTGTGTAAAATGGTAATGTGTTTTTTTGAGGAATTCTGACAGGAATTTAAGGTCAGGCCTCCCATACCAACAAAGGCAGTGGATGCTGCTGTTCTGGATAAAAATTTTCTTCGGTCCATTACTACTTAATTTATTTGTACAAACCTATCATCCACAGCGGCTTTTAGGGTATCTACTTTTTTAAAATAATCAATCATGACGTTTCTAATCAAATAATTGGAATCGGTAAGGGATAAATGATCCTTAAAAAAAGTCATTTTGTCCCCACCGTTGATCAAATAATCAGAGGTGGCAACAAAATAGGTGCGGTTCTCGTCAAAGGGTTTTCCTTGTATGTTGACGGCTTGTAAAACCTTGTCCTTGTCTACCAATATCTGTAGACCTGCAATGGGGTGGGCTTGGGATGACCTAATGAGATAGGAGACCATGGCTCTGACTCCTTTGCCGTCCATTTCCACTATCACTGCCTTGTTCTCAAAAGGCATTACCTCAAAGGCTGTTCTTGTTGTAACTGGTCCTTGTGAGATTACAGATCGTATGCCTCCAAAGTTTAAGAGTACAAAATCTATGTTTTTCCCGGTTCTGGAGGCGAATATGGGGTTTAGCTGTTCTAATATGATGTCGGCAATAAAGTTGCCAGCGGTAGTGTTCAGCACCCCATCCGTTTTGGATATGACCGTAGGGGAATAGGCCAAGGTGCTATCCAAAACCTGATTTATCCTATTGCGGTAGGGAGCTATTACCTGCTCTATAGAATCACTTGGAGGGGTGGCGTAATTTACCTGAATCCTTTTTCCTTCAATATTTTTCAAGCTGGTAGGGGAGTCCTTGCATCCAAAGGAAACCAATAAAGTTACAATTATAACAAAATGTTGGTTTTTTAAAATCATATACTTCTTACCTTCGTGCTTAATATTGTGATGATAATTTTTACATTTACATTCTGGAAAATGTAAAAATACATGTTTTTAAAAGCGCTTAAGGAAAAAATTAAGTTTAGAGCGGGTAAAAAATTTTTACAGCGTGGTTTGGAATCTCCTTCAGGGGTTGTAAATCGGGAGAAAGGAATACGTTCTGTAGGTTGTATAGTGGATTTGGATCAGTTTGAGGATACCAATAAATTTTATGAGTTTTTGGATGCGTTTTCATTGCAACCCAATGCTGTTAAGATCATTGGATATAGGAAATTTTATGACAAAAACTCCCCATACGCAACACCTGTTTTTTCGGATAAGGACTTAGGCTGGAAGGC
>CAXAVP010000130.1:0-12179 GCA_963972175.1 uncultured Arenibacter sp. | reverse complement strand
GATTCGACTATTTCTTCTAATCCTTTCCATTAGTCTAACAATGAAGCCTTAGACCACGGATATGGCTCTAAAAACTTATGGACGTTGTGTATATAGGAATTTAAATAGGATGAATTTTCAAGTTTTTAAAGTAACAATATTATTAATCGAGAAATGAATAGACTCGGAAAATTAACAAAGCATCTTTTAATTGTTGCAACCCTTGCAATGGTATTGGTAGGGTGTAAAAGGGAAAATGCCGGAATAAGTGGTATAGAACACGTTTTGGTGATCGGGATAGATGCCTTAAGTCCCAATGGTATAGCAAATTCACATACCCCAAATATAGATGCCCTTATACGGGAAGGGGCTTACACCATGAATGCAAGAGGGGTATTGCCTACAAGCTCAGGGCCAAATTGGGCCTCGGTGTTGATGGGGGCAGGCCCGGAACAACATGGGATAACAGGGAACGATTCCGATCCCCTGGAACCTGAACTACCTCCCTTGGTAAGCGCAGATGGCACTAAAAAGCTGTTCCCTACTATTTTTAAGGTGATCCGGAAGGCCGAACCTTATGCCGAACTGGGAACCGTTCACCAATGGGATGGTGTTGGGATTTACTATGAACCAGAACATTTGGACTATGCAAGGAGTACCGAAACATTAAAGGAAACGGCAGCGTTGGCTGCTCAGTACATTGAGGAAAAAAGGCCCCGTTATTTTTTTGTCCATTTTGATGACGTGGACCAGGCCGGTCATTCCTTTGGCCATGGATCAGAAACATATTATAAGGCAGTGGCCGAAGTTGACACCTATGTCGGGGAAGTCCTTCAAGCCTTGGAACGGACCGGAATGGCCAGTAAAACCTTGGTAATTCTTACGGCCGATCATGGAGGTATCGGGAATGGTCACGGGGGCAATACCCCAGAGGAATTGACCATACCTTTTATTATGAGGGGGCCTGGGGTTAAAAGAAACTACCAAATAATAGAATCTGTCAATACCGTAGATAATTCCCCTACTGTGGCTTTTGCCCTGGGGGTTCCGGTTCCCGAAGCTTGGGTAGGTTGGCCTGTGAGGAGCGCTTTTGAAGGTTACGACGAACCCGCGGAAATATATGGGACAAAAAGTTTTATCAAAGCGCCACGGATATACCCCGTCGGGAAACATTTTAATCCCTCGGGAGGTTTGTATATTTCTGAAAAACCCTTACTTAAAATGGATGTGCCTACCGATGGTACTCAAATACGCTACACTTTGGATGGTAGTGCCCCCCATTCAGGAGCCAATATATACACCGCTCCCTTTGAGTTAGACAGCTCGGTAGTGGTAAAGGCTAGCAAGTTTAAAGGGGATAAGGAGGTAAGTAATATTCAGACAGCCTATTTTAGAGTACTGGACAATCCGGAGGGACGCGGGATTTTAGCCAAGTATTATTATGGGAAAAATTTAGAAAAATTGCCAAACTTTGATAGTTTGTCACAGGTAGGCAAAACCTTTACTGCCTATGAAATCACCTCTGAAGGCCTTACGTTTCCAAATGGTGTTGATCAGTTGGCAATGGTTTTTACAACCTATTTTGATGTGGAAACCCCAGGTAAATATACCTTTTTTATAGCCTCTGACGACGGGAGCAAGCTTTTTGTAAACAATAAGGAAGTGGTTGACCATGATGGCAACCATGGTGTTAGTGAAGAACAGGGAAGTGTAGAGCTCAAAAAAGGCAGGCACAAAATTGAGGTACAATGGTACAATAGTGGTGGTGGATACGGTCTGTACACTTTCTTTAAGGGCCCCAATATTCCAAAGCAGATACTTTCATCGGATCGACTGTACCTTAAATAGCCAGTATTTTATAATGGAAATTGTGCCTGTTGGTCTAAGCTGCCAATGCTAATTAATATAATTATATAAAAAATCATGAAGCCTTTGATAGATTTAAAATTACTTTCTTTTGGAGTATTGTTACTAGGAATCAATTTTCTGGGCAATGCCCAACTAAAAGGAAGTGTTTTTGTGGATAAGAACAACAATGGAATAAAGGACGCCTCTGAGGGCGTCCATAAGGCGGTAGTTTCAGACGGTTACCATGTTGTTAGAACGGATCCCCAAGGTGCCTTTTTGTTACCGGGATGGGAGAAACAACGCTTTGTAACATTATACCCCAGTGCTGGGAATAAGGGAGAAAAAAGGTTTATAGCTATTTCCCCCGAAGTAAATTCCTATGATTTTGCGGTTCGGACAAAAGAGAATAAAGGGACCACAAAATTTGTGCAAATCTCCGATACCGAAACGTTTGAATATGGGGATTGGGTAGATAATCTAAAAAAATACATAAGGGTACACAAGCCAGATTTTGTGGTCCATACCGGGGATATCTGTTACAGATCTGGAATGGATTGGCATGCCAAGAATTTAACAGAGAAGGAATTAGGAGTTCCTATATACTATTGTCTGGGAAATCATGACCTGATAAAGGGCGATTATGGGGAGCAGTTTTTTGAGGAAAAATTTGGCCCTGCCTGGTATGCCTTCGAAGAAGGGAATACACTATTTGTAATTACACCCATGATGGGAGGGGATTTCCCTCCAGGATTTGACCACGAGGATATTGGAGGTTGGCTTCAGAACTTGTTGAAGGCTTATGATAAAGAGCAACCAAAAATGTTTTTCAACCATGATCTACTTACCAATGGTGATAGCTTTGTTTTTAATAAGAACAAAAAGGAATCAATTGTTTTGGAGGACTATAACCTGAAAGCATGGTTATATGGACATTGGCATATCAACATGGTGAAAACGCATGGTAAATCGGGCGTAGTATCCTACAGCACTGCTACTTTGGCCAAGGGAGGTATAGATCATTCACCATCGAGTTTTAGGGTAGTGGATGTGGACAAAAAGGGCAACCCCAAATCCCAGTTGATATGGAGCCATTTGGAAAGGGAAATCCAAATTGTGAGCCCCCAAAAGAACAAACTAACATTAAATGCGGATGGAAATATAGAAGTGTCCGTCAATGTGTACGATAGCGGTGCGGTGGTAGACAGTGTGCGCTTTAGTATTTGGGGAAAGGAAGGATTTAATTGGGAATCTTCCCTGGACGCTACCAATTGGAGATCCATGACCAAAACATCGGATTGGAACTGGAGAGGGACCGTTTCACCTGGGGAGGAAAAGGAATTTCTTTTGGTGATCGACGCATTCCTTCGCAGCGGTGAAATTCTGCACAGAAAAGAAAAATTTAACCTAGAAAGTAACAGCGGTACAAATGGATCCAAGGCCAAATGGTTCAACTTGGCAGGTAACAAGGAACATCATCCCGTGGTGGATATAGATCAAAGCACGCCATATACCATGAAGTGGACGGCCAACGTTGGGAGCAATATTTACATGAGCTCACCTGTTGTAAAAGGTAATTATGTGTTATCGGCAGGATTTGACGATAGTAATGCTGAAAATTGCTTTATAGTTTGCTGGGATGCCACCTCCGGGAAGGAGAAGTGGCGATATAAGACCAAGAATGGGGTAAAGAACCAAATGGTCATTGCGGAAGAAAATGTAATCGCTACCGATATGATTGGAAATACCTACGCCATTGATATCGCCTCAGGGAAATTGGCTTGGGAGAGAGATCTTAAATACAATAGGGCTCCTGGGTTTATCACGGGCCTGGTTACAGACGGGAAAATTGTATATACCGGATTTGCCGAATCGCTCTCGGCTTTGGACGCATATTCTGGAAAGCCCCTATGGCGCAATACTTCATGGAGCGGTGGGGAAGGCACTACACCAACCATGACTATCGCGGGGGATATGCTCATAGCTTCCCGGCATTGGGGAGCAATATATGCCCATAACAGATATACCGGTGAACTTATGTGGTCCAGGGACGATGATGGGCTCCGTTTTAGGGATGGGGTTCTGAGCTACAGGGACAATTATCTATGGGTGGCCGAGCGGGATAAATTTCATAAACTGGACCCCAAAACCGGAAAGACAGTCCATAGTTTTATCACGGGCATGCAACATACAGGTACTTCGGCCCCTATAGTATGGAAGGACAGGGCCATTATTTCTGGATCCCATCCGGGGATAGCCTCGTTCGACTTACATTCAGGAAAAAAGGATTGGGAATTTAAAGTAGATCCCGCCTTATTCTATACGCCTTCCTATTTTTCGGATCAACAACAGAGTTTGGAAACCACTCCCATTTTGGTGGGTGAAAACTTAATATTTGGGGCTATGGACGGCAATGTATATGTTATAAAGGCAGATACAGGGCAATTGTTATGGAAAACTAAGCTAGGAGTACCAGTGATTACCTCCGCAGCAATTACTGCTGACGGATTTTATGTATGCGATTTCGCAGGAAATATTTATTTTTTTAAAGCAGACCAATAATGAAAAGAATTTTTAAAAGTTTACTAAGCCTGTTTATCCTACTACAGGGAATCTCAAATTTTGCTCAAACCAATACCCAACATAGAAGAGGGAAGGTTCTAAAGGAAAAACCCACTACGGTATTTTTAATAGGAATAGATGGTTTGAGTGTTGACGGATTAACAAAAGCAAACACCCCTACAATGGATATGTTTGTAAAAATGGGAGCTAGTTCCTTAAAAGCAAGAGGTGTTATGCCTACTAGTAGTGGACCCAATTGGGGTTCCATGCTTTTAGGTGCTGGCCCTGAACAACACGGTATAACCAGTAATGGATGGCGTGTTAACGACTATAGTATTGAAGCCACTATTAAAGATGGGGACGGATTTTTTCCTTCGGTTTTTGATATGATTAAAAAAGAGGATTCAAAATCTAAACTAGGCGTGTTTCATGAATGGGGGACCATTAGGGATTTATTCAATACCAAAGTTTTGCATCATATAGAAAAAACCGGGGAGATGAATGAATCTTTGGATAAGGCCTTTGCCTATTTCAAAAAGGAACGTCCCAAATTTGTGTTTGTCCACCTAGATGCTGTTGACGGTGCCGGTCATAAATTTGGTCATGGTTCAGCCGAATATTATCAAGAAATTGGACGGATAGATAATGCCCTAGGTTCGTTTTATGAAAAGCTCAATGCACTCAACAAAGAAGAAGGTACAAGTGTAAATATATTGGTGACGTCGGACCATGGTGGTGTTGGTACCAGTCACGGTGGTAGTACCATGGAAGAAATAATCATTCCATGGATATTGGTGGGGCCAAATGTAAAGAGAGGACATTCCATTGAGCAACCGATCAATACCTATGATACGCCTGCGACAATTTTGCGGCTCTTGGATGCAGATAGGCACATTCCAATACAATGGACAGGAAAACCTGTTCTAGAAGCCATTAAAAACTAAAATCTATGTCTTTAAGAAACAAGATTATAGTAATGGTTTCATTGCTATGTTCGATTGTAAATCTTGCCCAAGACCCAGTTGTTCAAATTGATTTTGATACCCATGATAATCAATATCAGGGAATTAGTATTCCTGAAACCCCAGAGCATCTATTTGCCGCACAACAACATTCATTTGCTGCGGGATTGGAGGGGAGAGCTATAGATTTTTCCGAGGATGGTACCATTAGAATGCCATTAAAATTAAAACCTGAGCTAGAACTTGAATACAACTCCGAAACACCTTTAACGGTAGAATTATGGGTAAAGACCAAACCGGACGCAGGGCAAGGGACCCCTATCGCAGGAAATAAGAAGGATAAGAATAGTGAAAATAAGGGCTGGTTAATTTTTGCTGAAGAAGATGGGAGTTGGTCCCTTTCCATTAGTGATGGTAGGCATCAACATATTTACAAGCCTACGGTAAAGCGTCAAAAAATCAATGATGGTAAATGGCATCAAATTGCCTTTACTATTGACAGGGATAAGGAGGAACTGTGGATGTTTTTTGATGGCGTTAATGTTGCGATATACAATATCAGTGGACTAAAAGATTTAAAAAGTAAATTGGAGACCACTTTTGTTGGAACCGCCGGACGTTGGGAATATTTTGGGCAATGGGAAGCCTTCAATGGGTATATGGATAATATTTCCGTGTGGGAGATGGCCATGTCCAAGGAAATTATAACAGATAACTACCAAAATTATTTTCAGCTCAATAATACGGTCTATCCAGTTAATGAATTAAAATTATTGACCTGGAATATTTGGCAAGGGGGAAAACGATTTGGGAAAGAGGTAGGCTTAAACCGTGTTATAAACATCATTAAGGACGCCAAACCGGATGTTGTAACTCTAATTGAAACATATGGTTCTGGAGAAGAAATTGCCGATGCTCTTGGATATCATTATTATTTAATAAGTTCAAACCTTTCAATTATTAGTCGTTTTCCTATAAAGAAAACTATAAAAGCTTTTAAATCGTTCAATTTTGGCGGTGTGGTATTACAAGTAGATCAAGACAAAGAAGTTGTGATCTTAGACACTTGGTTACATTATTTACCAGATTACCATGGCAATATTATAAAAGGGAAGATAACATCTAAAGAGCTGGTAAAAGAAGAATCTGATACTCGATTAAAGGAAATAAATCAAATATTAAAGGAGATAAATCCAGTTTTGGACTATGCGGATAATACACCAATTATTATGGCCGGTGATTTCAATACCAATTCACATTTGGATTGGACAGATGCAACCAAAGACGCCCATTTAGGGTATGTGGTAGAATGGCCCGTGACAAAGGTTATGGAGAAATATGGATTTACCGATAGTTTTAGGGAATTGAACCCCAATCCTTTAACGGATCCTGGTTATTCTGCCTGGCCTTACAGCAGACGTTTTGGACAACGTTATGTGGAAAGCAGAATAGATTACATATTTTATAAAGGTAAAAATATTAGGGCTTTGGAATCTAAAGTGGTGGATTACCACCCCATAATGTTTCCCTCGGACCATGCAGCCTTTTTAACCGTTTTTCAGATAAAATGAAACAGCTGATATCAAGATTTATATTATTGTTATTTGTTTTATTAGGAATGGGGAGGGCTATTGGACAGGAGAATTTACGTGTTTTAACATTCAATATTTGGGACCCTGCCGATATCCCATTTTGGGAGAAACACGCCAATGGCTATCCCGTAGATCAATTAATACATTACCTAACGGAGGATAATGCAGATATTCTTTTGTTGCAAGAGGTATCTTTGGAAAAACCACCGCATCAGCAATCATATCAAAGCATAAAAAAACAGCTTTCTTCAAAAGGGTATCTATATTCAGCTTTTTACAAACCTAATGGTACTACTGGTTATGCGCCAAATTCGGATAACAGTGGATATCCTTTAGCCGTTTTTAGTAGATTTCCAATTGAAGAGACCTTTGCCACCCAAGTAACAAAGGAAAAGAAAATGAGCAAAGGGGTTTTAGGTATTAAAATTAGGGTGAAAGCAAAATCATTGTACATTTTTAATACGCACTTATCAATAGGCAATGATTCTACCGATGATGAAATTAGCAAAGTAGCATTGCCATTTATCAATAAAGTTACAGGAGATGATATGGTCATTTTTGCTGGTGATTTTAACAGCCCGCCTGCTTCGGAATACCCTAATTCGTCAAAAAGGATTGGCGGTTATACCTATAGTTCACAAACCACACAGTTTCTTTTGGATGCCCATTTTAATGATGCATGGGCAATTCTCCCAAAAGGGAATAAAAAGGGGAATGGAATTAGCTGTCCAGGACAAGACGATTATATTAAACGTGTTGACCAGATCTATTTTAGAGGTAAAGGTTTAAAACCCACATTGGCTTTTGCAAAACACAATCTTTGGGATACTATTAACTTGGTAGATCATAATGGGGTGGTGGTCAATTTTGTTCTAGATTAATTTTATTTTCTAAAAATCAACTAATACTCAAAGTAAAACAAAGGTTAATGAAGGGCCTAAAAAACAAGGGAAAATGGAGCTTTATTGCCTTCATGACAATTCTATCTGGCGAAAAAGGAAGTGCTCAACTATTTGAATCTGGGATAAACGAGCTGTGGCAAGAATTGTATATTTATAAAGATTTAAGTGAAAAGTGGAGTGGTGGCATTCTGTTAAATAATTTATATAGTTCAGAATTTGGACACTATGATTGGTTTTTAGAGGGTAAATCGTCTTTTCATGCAAATAAATGGCTAGCAATTGAAGCCATGTACCGTCAGGAATATTATGCTTCAAATGGTATTGAGATTGTAGAATATAGACCAATGATTAGGTTTTCTGGAAAGACCCAATTTTGGGATTGGAGTATTCGAAACCGACATCGCTTTGAATTAAGAATGTTTGAAATTGGAAAAACAAGGTTGCGATATAGGACAGACGTAAAGATAAATCCTAACTTCAATTGGACGAGTTTTAATATTGATCCTTTTGTTTTGCAAGAGGTCTTTATCAATCAGAACGGATTTACAAGAAATAGGATTTATGCGGGTATTCAAGGAAAAAACCAGCGGATTGAACCTTCGGTTTATCTGGTGTTGCAATCCAATATAATATCCAACACTTGGCACAATCAATTAATACTTGGATTTATGATGGGGTTTGAGTTGTGATGGCTCTCGTTAATAGATACCAAGTAGAGCATTCAACTAGATGGGAAATGTTAATCCAGATGGGAACTATTTCTATTTCAAGTGGCGTGAGAGCTAGCCAAAATTACCGTCCCTATTGCACTTTGGGATTTACCTCCATAATCTGAACCTTATAGCTTGCCCTTTGTTTTATAATAAGTGTAAATTGTGTGATCCTCCTTATAAACACCATGATATAAAGAGGTTCGGAAATAGTCCATTTGCTGGTATACTGTTCTACTTGCTTCTTGGTAGTTGGGTATATGATGCCCCCGGCTTGTTTAAGGAGTTATAATTGCGGTAGCGTGGATGTTAGGTATAGATTACTAATTTAATTTTTTGGAAAAATATAACCCTATAGCTTTCGGACTATCGGTATTTAATAGGTCAACGCCTTCCTTGAGAACCGTTGTCCAAAAATGGGGACCGTATTCCGAGGTGATATCCGGGTTGTTCCAAAAGCGAAGTATTCTGCCCTTGGAATGGGCAGCGTTTACATATTTTTTTAGTTTTTTTCTTTCCTTTCTAGGCATTTTTCCATTTCCTAAATAGGTGAAATGTTTTTTCCAGTTTAAATTTACCATATATATGCTAGAGGGCGGAATAGCTTTAGAAATGCCAAGTTTACCTTCCCCTGTCATATATCTTTGGGGCATATCCTTATATTCTCCCCCGCCGCAAATAACGGTAATTGGTTTGGGACTTTCTTTTTTCCCGGAATATAGGGTAATTATATCTTGATAATTGGAAAGTTCCTCATTGATCTTTAGTAACGTTTCCCCAGCAGTTTTTGTATTGATATACAGAATAAAAGGGATTTCCTTATGAAGTACGTGACCACCATTGTTCCCTATAATTTGTCGTAAAGGTTCTAAATAAAGGGATTTTAAGGTGTTTTCCTTTTTTATTTCAGCCGGACCATGGGCAACATAAAGTTTTCCGTCTAAAAGTATAACGTCCGCTTCCACGGCATTGATTTTGGCTGTTATGGCATCAAATAGCGGTCTTTCCTGCTCGTAGTCGTTATGGGACAATACGTTGTATAATATCGTTGGCTCTTGTGCTTGGTTGATAGTTATATAGAGTATGGCCGAAACTATACAAATAATCCTTTTCCACTTCATGGCTATTAGTTTTTAAGTTTGATGGATAATGCTAAGGGTTGAATTTCATTGGTGTCAGTAATTGAAACAATAAACAGCCCTTCTTGATAAGACCACGTATGGGTTGCCAATTCCTTGTCGTTTACCCGAACGGATACAGGCTCATGAGGTAGCAAGGCAGCAAATTTACCCGACGTGCTCAATTTTACCCTAATGTTTTCCTCATCTATAGTTTGGCTTATTATTGTTTTTTGGGAAAGGTATTTGTCTATTAAACCTATTAGGGCAATATCCTGTTCTATGGGGACAATGTTATATAGTGCATAGCCCATCTTTCCTAACTTCACAGGCAAGGATTCATTTTTTTCTAAAGTTATTAATTTTTGGCTAAAGTGTTCATAAACGGCAAAATTGTTACCTTTTATATTATGGACATCGGAGGGACTTAATTTTCCGCTGACAAGGTCTTTGTCTACTGTGTTCCAAACTCCAATAATACCGGTTTCTCCAACTTTGGTAAAGGCCTTGAACGGTTTGGGCTCGTTAATTTGAAATAAACAATCCTCGGTAGGCCTAGCAGGCTGTTCGGGACGAAGAATTTTTCCATTTCTGTCAACGAGTTTATTTAAAATTTTAAAATTTTGTTTTCCCGGTTCATCCGTTAAGTAAATTGGTCCGCCGCTTATAGCCCTGCTAATGGCGTGGTATGCTCCATCTTTGTGATGGGACTGGAACATGTCATAGTCTGGCCACACCAAATTGGAAAGCCAGTTGGCGTTATGTACGTTCATTAGGATATGGGCGGCAGCATTGCCCTTTTCCTCTTCAAGACTGTAATAGGAAGTTACTTTTGGAAAGAAATCATCCGAACTTCTGGCAATGGCAGATGAACCAAAGTTGTAAACGGCCTCTAGGGCCATATTTTGACAGTTGATAACCGAGCCGTTAAAATTATTTTTTATGGCGTTCTGTAAATTTTGCTCCATGTTTTCCGCAATCTCCAAAAATGGCGCCACTTCACCGGAATCCAATTGTCCCTTGGCCACTCTTTTAATGACAGCTTGCTGATCTACCTTGACAAAACTTATACCTTGGTCCTTTAGATAGGAGTACCAATGTTCATAAAACTGCTGACCTTTATCGGAAAGGGCGTTGGGGCTAAAATATGTTTTACCACTTAACGTATCGGCATGTACATCTTCCTTATCGTAATAGGGCATAAGCAATTTTTTATATGGCTGATCAAAATCTCTTTTGGACACCCCGCTCCAAAAACCGTTCATGGTATGCCATACGCCTATATCTTTTAGTCCGTAAGTGTTTTTCAATTTAGAAATACTTTTTTTGAATCCGTTGGGAAATTTTTTCTTATCAAATACATAATCCGTTAGCTGCTCTTCGCCATTCACGCTTAACCAGCCATTGTCTATCAACATAAAAGGAACGGGGAAGTTATTATTATAAAAAGTGGCCATGGCATCCATTAGATTCTTTTCGGTTACTTCTACTCCGAAGGCGTTCCATGAACACCAGCCTATGGATTCAAAAATTTCTGGATAGGACTTGTATTTACGAAGCCCTTCCTTTTTACCCATTGCTTCCATTCCTACCTCATAGAGGTTTTTTACGGTTTGGTACGGGTCGTGGCCAAATGCAATGGCCATCATGGGAACATTAAAGGCGGGAAAGTTGTCTTTATAGCTAACGGATCTTGCGCCAAATTTATTCTCCTGGCTCCCCAAGCTGGCCACATATCCATTACCGGCAAGAGGCATGATGGCACCGTAGGCCCCGTCCCTATATTTAAAGAGAAAAAATTGAATCTTCTCTGGTAGACTGCTTTTAAAATCATCTACTTTTACGGGTTTGGTCCATGATTCCCAATCCCCGAAAAGATAGCTTCCAATACCCTCCGTGTAATTAGGCAAATCATCAAAAAATAGGCCAACATAATCTTCACCATTTACAGATTGTGTTCCGTTTGTGGTTAAGGTTAGGACCATAGCATCCTGTTTGGGGTAGGATAGATGTCCTACTGTAACAGGAGCTTCGGTATTGTGATATTTGAAGTTAAAATTATTCTTCGTTCCAGTATTTTTAGTTATTATATTGTCCACTTTAGGACGTATGCCTTGAAACAATGGTCTGGTGCCCGCAATTCTACTTTGGTCCTCCCAAATTAAATTTAGCCCTTGGCTATTGGAAGTTATGCTAATACCTGTTTTGGGACTAGAGGAGACCTTATTTTCTTTACAAGAGTAGATGATAGTAACGCTGATACAAATAAAAATAATTTTTAGATACTTCATTTTTTTGGATTGTGAATAGGGTGAAAACCTTTGTTTACACTTTTTTAATAATAATCAAGCAAGCCGTTTATTGGTTGTTTGTGGTAGTGCAATATAGTCCTGATAAGCATTAAAGTAGTGGTCATATGTTTTAGGTTTTAGGTATAGAGCACCAAAAGCTATAACATATGTAGAAAATGGGCCAACATATGTTGTTATGGTATAATTATAGGCACATG
>CAXAVP010000129.1:0-12323 GCA_963972175.1 uncultured Arenibacter sp. | reverse complement strand
ATAGTAGAACTTAGCTCCCCCCAACTTCAACAGTATGAGACTGCCTATTTTGCCAGTGGTTGTTTTTGGTGTGTGGAGGCGGTTTTTGAAAGTGTCAAAGGGGTAAAAGAAGTTATTTCTGGCTATTCTGGCGGAAAGGAAAAAAATCCCACCTATGAGGAAGTTGGCTATGGAAGAACAACTCATGCCGAAGCGGTTGAGGTATACTACGACCCTAAAGTTGTTTCCTTTAAAACATTGGTGAAAGTATTTTTTGGTTCCCATGACCCCACCACCT
This sequence comes from uncultured Arenibacter sp., assembly GCA_963972175.1. Classification (GTDB taxonomy): domain Bacteria; phylum Bacteroidota; class Bacteroidia; order Flavobacteriales; family Flavobacteriaceae; genus Arenibacter. Next base: position 12,046 of record CAXAVP010000129.1, on the reverse strand, counting down.
TAAACAGACAAGGACCGGACAAAGGTGCCCAATACCGTTCCATCGCATTTTACAAAAACGATTCGGAATTAAAGATTATTGAAGACTATATGGCGAGCTTAAAGAAGAACAAAGTCTATACCTCCCCTATTGTGACCCAGGTAAAACCCTTTACCATTTTTTATAAGGCGGAGGACTATCATCAAGATTACGAGAAAAAACACCCCAACAATTCTTATATCAGAAATGTTTCTGTTCCGCGATTAAAAAGGTTTCAGCAAAAATTTCCCGAATTACTAAAAGATGCTGCCCATTAAATAGTAGAGTATCCCTTTCTCCCCTGCTAGACCCCGACCCCGATCACTGGAACATAAAACCTTGGTGGAGGGGAATAAAGCGCTGTATGCCTATTAAAATTTTTGTGGCCCTGAGTCCGTCATAATAGGGAGCGTCTTCCTATTCCTAAACATTTTTACCATTTCATTTTTTATGGATTAAGTCCATTTTTAACCGCTTTTTTATACCTTTCCAGCTTGGATACAACTAATAATACATTAAAAATGAAATTAAGACTAAGATTTCACAATTCTTTTATCGTTTGTCTATTTGTGACATCGATCTTGCTAAGCTGTGGCGATTCAAAAAAAGACAGTACCCCTTGGGTAAATTTATTTGACGGGAAAACCCTCAACGGGTGGAACCAAAAAGGAGGCAATGCCAAATATGAGGTAGTGGACGGAACCATCGTAGGAACCACTGTTCACAATACCCCTAACTCCTTTATGACCACCGATAAAATGTATGGTGATTTTATCCTGGAATTGGAATATAAGGTAGATCCATCCATGAATTCAGGGATTCAAATTAGGAGTAATAGCCTACCCTCTTATAGAAATGGTAGGGTGCACGGATATCAAGTTGAGATAGATCCTTCCGAAAGGGCATGGAGCGGCGGTATCTTTGATGAAGCTAGACGCGGATGGTTAAACCCACTAGGAGACAATCCTCAAGCGCAGAAAGCCTTTAAGCAAAATGATTGGAACCATTACCGTATAGAAGCCATTGGCGACACCATTAAAACTTGGGTTAACGGGGTGCCAGCGGCCCACTTGATCGATGACAAGACCGATAGCGGCTTCATTGCCCTTCAGGTACACAGCATTGGAAAGAACAAAACGGAGGGAACACAAATAGTTTGGAGAAACATTAAAATATTGACAGAAAATCTGGAAACTTATTCCAAAGAGTCGCCCATAACTCCTATTATTACCAAAAACAGGCTTACCGTAGGTGAAGAAAAAGATAACTGGAAACTTCTTTGGGACGGCGAAACTACAGATGGGTGGCGCGGAGCCCGTTTGGACGAATTTCCTGAAAAAGGTTGGGAAATTAAGGACGGTATACTTACCGTTTTGTCCTCTGGCGGGGAAGAGTCTGCTGCAGGGGGCGATATCGTAACCACCCAAGCCTATGGTGATTTTGAATTAAAAGTAGATTTTAAACTTACAGAAGGCGCTAACAGTGGTATTAAATATTACGTAAATACCGATCTTAACAAAGGCCCAGGCTCCTCAATTGGGCTGGAATATCAGATTTTGGACGACGCCCGCCACCCCGATGCAAAAAAAGGAAATCACGAAGGAAGTAGAACGGTAGCTTCCCTATATGACCTTATACAGGCCGACCTTAACAAACCCATAAATCCAATTGGCGAATGGAATACAGCCCATATCAAATCCATTGACAACCACGTAGAACATTGGCTTAATGGCACCAAGGTTTTGGAGTATGAAAGAAAAAGTGACGACTACAGAAAATTGGTTTCCGAAAGCAAATACGTAAAATGGCCCAATTTTGGAGAAAGCGATAAAGGTCTTATCCTTTTGCAAGACCATGGCGACAAGGTATCATTCAAGAACATTAAAATTAAAAGTATAAATAACAACAACTAAATGAAATCCAGAAGAGAGTTTATTAAAAAAACCGCGACCGGCAGTGCTGCCCTTACCTTGGGCGGATTGGTAATGCCAAGTATGGGATACAGCAATATTCTAGGGGCCAATGATAAAATTAACGTGGCGGTAATAGGTGTACGAAGCAGGGCCAAAGCTCATTTTGTAGCTATCAACAAAGACCCAAATGCCAAAATACTTTACAGCTGTGATGTAGATGACAAAATCTTGGAAGAACACAATGTATGGTGCAAAAAGAACATCGGATATATACCCAAGGTTGAAAAAGACTTTAGAAAAGTATTGGAAGACAAAAAGGTAGATGCGGTTTTTATTGCTACGCCAGAGCATTGGCATGCACCAATGGCTATAATGGCTCTACAGGCAGGAAAACACGTTTACGTAGAAAAACCATGTAGCCATAATCCACATGAAAACGAGTTATTGGTTGCGGCCCAAAAAAAATACGGTAAAAAAGTGCAAATGGGGAATCAACAGCGTTCCGCCCATAGTTCCGCATTGGCCGTTAAGGAAATTAGGGAAGGCATCATAGGTGAGGTGTATAAAGGCGAGGCCTATTATTCCAACAACCGTTCTTCTATAGGAACTGGAAAAATCATGGATGTACCAAATACCTTGGATTGGGACTTATGGCAGGGACCAGCCCCAAGGGAATCTTATAGGGATAACATACACCCCTATAACTGGCATTGGTTCAGAACCTGGGGAACAGGGGAAATACACAACAATGGCACCCATGAAATAGATATTTGCCGGTGGGCCCTAGGAGTAGATCTTCCAGATAGCGTAACATCTTTTGGCGGGAAATATGCCTACAAGGATGACTGGGAATTTGTAGACAACCAACAGGTAACATATAAGTACAGTGATGATAAGTTTATTACCTGGACCGGTCACAGCAGGGGGGTTATAAAACCGGAACAACCTGGTAGAGGGGCCACCATTTACGGAAGCAAAGGTATTATTACCCTAAGCAGAAACAATTACCAACTATTTAGCCTTGATGGTAGTTTAATTAAAAAAGTGGACGAAGGAGTAAAAAGTGCCACTACCAATACAGTGGGTATGGGCGGACTGGATGTGAACCATATCCACAATTTCTTCAGTGCCATTCGTCAAGACACCTCTCTAAACTCTGATATCAATGATGCCAGTATTTCCACTATGTTATGTCATTTAGGAAACATAGCCCAGGATGTAGGAAGGACCATACATATTAACCCTACCACCGGTAAGGTCAAAGATGATGATGAAGCCATGTCCTACTGGAAAAGGGAATATCAGAATGGCTGGGAGCCCAAATTGTAATATTTAGCTAACAATTCCAAAAAAGGGGTCCTAATCGGGACCCTTTTTTACCTAACAACATTCCTCACACAAAAACTTATCCAGTATTAGCGTAATACCACATCCGAATACTTGGCATCAATATTAATAGACTTACCACTTTTATTGTTCAAATAATAACCTTTGTGTATAGTTTGATCTTTATTTTTGATCTTTTGTAGTTTTAGGTCCTCCTTAGTCTTTAAATCCGAATACAACCCTTTTACCGAAATAGTATAAGCAGTACTTGGCAGGGTACAGCTCAACTCTGCATTTTGGAGCACTATATCCAGATCTGTAAAATTGCTGGTGACATTCTTAATGGTCAAGGGACCAAAAGAATTCTTAATAAATGCCTTGTTGATTAGGTTTTCAATAATTACATCTGAGAAGGTGGCATTTAGGGTAAGGGTTTCGGCCTCTTTGATGTTAACCTTATCCGAATAGTCGGTTTTTAGCTCTCCTATCTTCCAATTCTGAACACTAACCGGGGAATAAGAGGCTTCAATTTCTGTCTTATCCCCATCAATAGTGGCGGCCTTTAAGGTTGTATAGGCTAAGGTTGCCTTTAAATTATTGGTGTTATCGGCTAATTTTACGGCCCCATGCCTAACGTTCATCTTTATTTGGGTAGATTTCGGTAATTTTATCTTAATGGTACTCTTAACCTTAATTTTTTTGTCTACGCCCCTTTTAAGAGAGTAAAAAACAGTAGGTTCGGCATGCTTATTTTCATCGTAAAAAATAAACTCCTTATTTACATCACCTATAGTATCTATTTCAATCCTAATAATCTTATTTCCCTTTTTCACGTCTCTAGCCTGCTGCCTTAGCTCCCTAGCTTCCTCCTGATGTTCCTGCTGCTCTATTATATGCTCCAATCGTTGCTGGTGAACACCTTCCCGTTTAACCTCCATTTCCATTCTCTTTTTCTCAAATTCCTTCTGCTTTAATTCCATACGTTTTCCCCATTCCTCCATTTTTTTCTGATACTCCTTATCAAATCCCGCTTCAAACTCGGCCTTCCATTTGTTCATATACGCCTCTCCGTCTTTTTTATAAGCCTCGTAGTCAAAAGGTGTAACTGGCAATGGCGGCATAGGAGGCATAGGGGGCACTGCTACCATATCCGGAAAATCTATCATGGGAGCAATAATCTCCACAGCTTCACTGTCCTTTAATTCGTGCTGTGCATCAAAATGAAATTCCATTTCATCCTCTATATTAAAGGCAAAAGCCGGGTGATGCTCCATATTGGTACTAATTTCAATCCTTTGGCTATTCCCTATTATATGTATAGGATTGTTCTTAAAATAATCGTTTACCTCCTCTTCGGTAGCCGCCTCAATTTCTACAACCGCTTCAATATCTACTTGGTTCCTGTTCCAAGTATCAAATTCAATATCGGCATAGCTGGTATTGATCTCCAATACCAAGTCATCGGATACCTTAAAATTCTCATGGATGGTCTTGCTCTTTTTCTGTGCCCAGCCCATTGTGCTAAACCCTAACCAGATTAGCGTTCCAATAAGTCCTATATTCTTAAATGTAGTTTTCATCTATATTTTTTTATTGTTATTTAGCTTTTGCTGCTCCAGCTATCAGATACTCGTAACCTGCTTGTCTCCATTTGTTGCGCTACTTGTTTTTTGCAGCTCGTTTAACCTGTTTCTAAGCTTGTGCAATAATTCCAAACGCAACTGCAAGTTCTTAATGAGCGCGGATATGGTCTGATCATTGGGACCAATATTGTTTAATTCCTTATTTAACTTTTTATACTCCATATTCAACGCCTCCAACTGCTCCAAAAAACTATCAATAAGAGCCTTATTACTATCCGAGATCTGCAATTGGGACAATTCCAAATTGATATTTGCGATATAGTAATCTTCAACCTTTTTTAAATTGGGAGAAAGGTCGCCTAAAGAAATGCCACTTTTTTCCTCTTCACCCACACCCTTATCCACTACCGTAGCTTCTACCCGTTTAGGCGTATTTGTATTTATGGTGATCAGAATTCCCAGTCCTATCAGCCCTGCAATTAATGCAGCCACCATATACCATTGGTAAGGCTTCCTCCTTGTCGTGGGAAGTTCCTTGTTGAGCCTTTTAAGAAAGCGTTCTTCATGATCCTTTTTCATGGAGTGCCCCTCTTCCAAATCTATATTCTCGAACATTTTTCTAAGATCCTGTGACATACTTCTTCTTTTTTAATAACTCCTTTAATTGTCCTTTTCCCCTTAATAATCTAGTTCTACAGGCGGTTGGGGTAATCTTTAATATTGTGGCTATTTCTCCATGGTCATAGCCTTCTACCAAATACAATTGGACAACAAACCTGTACTTAACCGGTAAATCGGATATGGCCTGTAGAACCTGCTTTACCCTCACCCCGTCCTCTACGTTCCAATCCCCATCTTCCACCACTTGCATATAGGACTCTTCTAAGGCTTCCGTTTTTAGCTGTTTGGCCTTTATAAAATCTATACTCTTATGAATTACGATTTTCTTCAACCATGCTCCAAAGCTTACGTCTCCCTTAAATTGATGTATCTTTTGGAAGGCCTTTATAAAGGATTCCTGCAAAACATCCTCTGCGTCGTTCTCATTTTTTAAATACCGCATTGCAACGTAAAACATGGCCTGACAATACTGTTTATAGAGTGTCATCTGCGCCCGACGATCGTTATTTTTGCATTGTTCTATAATATCAATCTGAAACATTGCCCCAGTTCCGTTTTGGTTAGTGTGTTTGGTTACATTCTAAATTTGCTCAAAATTCAAAAAGTGATTCTAACTACCTTAAGGACGATAGAATGATTCCCATGTTGCAAAAAAGTTTATTTTTATCTAAATTTAAAAAAACCATACCTTGAATCAAGTTACGATAAAAAACAATTTTATAACCCTGACCGTATTGGATTACGGGGCTATCATCCAAAAACTCATCGTTAAGAATAAAGAAGGAAAAGACACCAATGTTGTCATAGGCCTGGAGGAGCCTAATAAATATTTGGAGGACAGAAAATCGTTAGGAGCCTGTATAGGAAGGTACGCCGGCAGAATTTCCAATAGCAGTTTTAAAGTAAATAATACAACCTATCCCATATACTCGGTAAACGGGGTACACCTACATGGGGGCAAGCAAGGGTTTGGCAAAAAATACTGGACCATAGAACAAGTACATGACGGAGAAAATCCCTTTATAAAACTAACCTATCTCAGCAAAGATATGGAAGAGGGCTACCCGGGAAACCTGCGTTGTACCGTAACCTATAAATTAGTGGATTCTTCGCTATTTATTGTTCATAATGCAACAACGGACAAGGCCAGTCCGGTAAACTTAACCAACCATTCCTATTTTAATTTGGATGGCCAGGACAAAATGGACCACAATTATTTAAAATTGTCCTGCCCAGAATATCTGGAAACCGATGAAAAGCTAATCCCGACAGGAAAAATAGTTTCCGTGAAAAATTCCAAATACGACTTTTTAGAGAAGAAAAAAATTGGTGAAGTTAGACTGGATACCCCATTTGTGGTGGACCCCACCGCCAAAATTAGTGCCGAATTGAAATCCGAGAAATCGGGTATCAGCATGAAGGTTCGCACCAATCAACCCGGAATAGTAGTCTATACCCCTTTACAATTTGCTGCAATTTGTTTTGAAACCCAGAATTTTCCCGATGCCCCCAACCATGAAAACTTTCCCAATAGTATCTTATCTCCTGGGGAAACCTACCATAACGAGTCGGAATTTGAATTTGGTTTTGTAAATTAGAAAAGCTACTAAGCATCAATCTATTGATATGAAATTTATAAAATGGCTTTTAATCGTTTTAAGCGTGTTGGTATTGGCCTTTTTTTTGGGAGGAAAATCATCTTTAAGGGAACAGACCAAGAAAAATAGCCCAGAAAAAAGCGCAACCTATTCCAAAAACGGAATGAATCTTAACGTGCAATATAGTAGTCCCTTTAAAAAAGACCGGGTGATTTTTGGCGAATTGGTACCCTATAATACCGTGTGGAGAACCGGTGCCAATGAGCCCACCACCTTTAGCACGGATACCATCATACGTCTCGGGGGCAAAAGTCTCGCCCCAGGAAAATATTCTATGTGGACAATTCCCGGCAAACAAAATTGGAATATTATTCTCAATAGTGAAATTCCCGATTGGGGGGTAACCATTCTGAGTGGTGGAAAAGAAACCACTAGAAACCCCGATACCGATGTCCTGGAAGTTACTGTCGCGGTACAGGAATTGCCAACCGCCATTGAAAGCTTTACCATAAATTTTGAAGAAAAAGAACAACTATTCCTAAGCCTCGCTTGGGACAGCACCAAAGTTAGCGTTCCCATTAACAACTAAATTTGGCCACTAAAAAGAAAACAAATAAGGACACTATCTCCAAGATCAAATTCCTTAGAAAATTTGACCTATCGGTTGACGAATTATATAAGGGTATTCTAGAGGGTGATATTACGGCTTTGGCACGGGCCATAACCCTTGTGGAAAGTACAAACATTGAGCATTTTCAAAAATCCAATACCCTTATTAACAATTGTCTGCCCCATAGTGGCAAGAGTTTACGTATTGGAATAACAGGCGTGCCGGGGGTAGGTAAAAGTACCTTTATAGAAAGCTTCGGTTCCCACCTCATTGGAAATGGAAGGAAGGTAGCCGTTTTGGCCGTAGACCCAAGCAGTTCTATTAGTAAAGGGAGCATTATGGGAGACAAGACCAGGATGCACGAATTGGTCAAGAACGCCAACGCTTATATCCGTCCCTCCCCCACCGGACTCTCCCTGGGTGGGGTAGCCCGAAAAACCCGTGAAACCATTATTCTTTGCGAAGCCGCAGGTTTTGATACCATTTTAGTTGAAACAGTTGGCGTTGGCCAAAGTGAAACGGCCGTTCACGGAATGGTAGACTTTTTTCTATTGCTGCAATTGGCAGGCGCTGGTGATGAGCTTCAGGGAATGAAAAGGGGAATTATGGAAATGGCAGATACCATCGTGATCAATAAAGCAGACGGCCATAACTATGATGAGGCACAATTGGCAAAAGCCGAATTTACCCGGGCCGTACACCTTTATCCTCCCAAGGAGAATGGATGGATCACAAAGGTGCTAAGTTGTTCTGCTTTGGAAGGAACAGGTATTACAGATATTTGGGAGCTAATAGAGACCTATACAGACCCCAATAAAATGGGCGACCACCTATTAGAAAAAAGAAGACAGCAAAATAAATACTGGCTACTGCAGACCATAGACGATCTATTGAAACAACAATTTTACAACAACGACCAAATTAAACCCCATTTAGAAAAAATGACAAAGCAAGTGGTTGCCGGTAAAATCTCACCCTTTACAGCTGCAGAAGAATTGATTAAACTATCCCAAAAACCAAATGTAAAGTCTTAATGAAAAAAAGCACTTTGCTATTTATTCGATATAAAACCGCATCCACATCTTCTATGTTTCTACCTATTCCTTTATTTAAAGGCCAAATAGATTAAAAATAGTGATCAGCTACCTTTATATATTGCGAAAAATAAGTGGTTGAAACCAATGCCCAATAGGTTAACAAAGTTCATTATCTTTGGACTTTTAAAATAAGATCCGAAAGCACTTATCCTTTTAAAGAATGAATTACGAATTCACTATAATTATTCCTGTTTACAATGAAGAAGACAATTTGGAACGAGTTGAAAAGGAGCTAAAGGACTACTTGGCCATTTGTTCCAAAAAGGCGAAAATACTATTTGTAAATGATGGATCACAAGATGGAAGTCAACAACTTATAGAAGATATTTGTAAAAGGAATGAGGCCTTTACCTTTATTAAATTTGTTGAAAACAAAGGACTCAGTGCAGCTATCAAAGCCGGTTTTGATCATACGGACACCCCTTTGCTGGGGTACATAGACTCAGATTTACAAACGTCACCTGAGGACTTTAACCTACTCTTGGAACATATTGGGCAATATGACCTGGTTACCGGTGTAAGGTCTAATAGAAAGGATTCCTTTGTAAAGAATGCCTCATCCCTTATTGCCAACGGTATCCGTCGTACCTTCACCCATGATGGGATGGATGATACCGGCTGCCCACTTAAGGTCATAAAAACTGATTTTGCAAAAAGAATCCCTATGTTCAAAGGCTTGCATAGGTTTTTACCCGCCATGATCCTTTTACAAAATGGATCAATTATTCAAATTCCTATTCGCCATTTCCCACGCTTGGCAGGAACGGCAAAATTTGGTTTATGGAATAGGCTATTGGGCCCGCTTATGGATTGTTTTGCTTACTTGTGGATGAAAAAAAAGTATATTAACTATCAGGTGGAGAAAATAGGTTAAATGGCAAATTGGTTGGTTTATAGCATAGGCTTTTTGGCCCAGATCCTATTTTCTAGTAGAATGATCGTTCAATGGGTCATCTCGGAAAAAAATAAAAAAGTACTTACTCCCCGTCTATTTTGGCAGCTCAGCTTATTGGCCTCCTTTCTCTTGTTCGTATACGGTTGGCTTAGAGATGATTTTGCCATTATGTTAGGACAGGCAATAACCTATTTTATCTATATTAGGAACATTCAACTTCAGGGCGAATGGCAGAAATTACCCAAAGCTTTTCGTATTTTCCTTTGGCTTTTTCCATTAATGGTCATCACCTACGGATATAACAACAATGCCTACGACCTCAACGATTTTTTCTTTAACGAAAACATCCCTTTGTGGTTGCTGCTATTGGGCAGCATTGCCCAAATAATCTTTACATTTAGATTCATATATCAATGGATATATTCAGAAAAAAAGAAAACATCAAGTCTTCCTTTTGGATTCTGGCTTCTAAGTGTTATTGGGGCCTCACTAATCCTAACCTATGCCATTTTTAGAAAAGATCCCGTTTTATTTGCCGGACACTCCTTGGGCTTGGTAGTTTATCTTAGAAATTTATTCATCCTAAAAAATGAAGCTTCATGAGCTGGTTAAAAAATAACCCGTTAACGGTTATAGGTTTGGCTGGAATATCCATCTTTCTGTTCCACCTACACATTATACCTGTTTCCATAATGGAGGCCAGAAATTTTATTACCGCTCGTGAAATGATCACGGATGGCCATTGGTTACTGACCACTATGAACGACCTACCACGCTACCAAAAACCACCATTACCAAGCTGGATCACCGCTTTGTTCGGGCTATTATTTGGTGTAGATAATGTGGTTGGACTTAGGTTGCCCGCTATGTTAATGGCCATACTTCTAGCCTTTATGGGATATCGCCTATCTTTTAAGCTGGTAAACAACAAAGTACATTCCCTTATAAATGCCCTTATTTTATTAAGTTCCTTTTATATTATCGCCATTACGAATGAGGCTCCATGGGATATATACGCCCATGGGTTTATGTTATGTGGCATATATTTTTTATTCGGATTTTTTAGATCCAATGACCATAAATGGAAAAATAGCCTGCTTGCGGGACTCTTTATTGGACTATCATTTATGAGCAAGGGCCCAGTTTCCCTTTATGCCCTTTTGCTGCCATTTTTATTGGCGTATGGGTTTGTATTTAAATACAAGGGGTTTGGGCAACACAGAAAGCACCTGCCCTTGATTACACTCATTCTATTGGCTACCGCCATAGGTTTGTGGTGGTTTGTATATGTCCGCCTAGCCGACCCCGATGCTTTTTTGGCCATCACCGAAAAAGAGACTGCCAATTGGTCCAGCTACAACGTACGTCCCTTTTATTACTATTGGAGCTTTTTTGTACAAAGCGGTATATGGACCGTCCCTGCACTATTAAGTCTTCTATATCCATACCTAAAAAACAGGGTGAGCCACAATAAAGAATACCTATTTACTTTCTTATGGACTATATTTTCGGTCATTCTACTATCCATTATTCCCGAAAAAAAATCGCGTTACCTTGTTCCGGTATTGATCCCCTTGGCAATCAACACCGGGTTTTATTTGGAATATATTATCAGGGAGTTTAAAAACTCCATGAAACCAAAAGAAAAAATACCTGTTTATTTTCATTTTGGTCTATTGAGCCTCGTTGGAATTAGTTTCCCAATAGTGGCTTATTTTATCCTAAAGGATGGAATAGAGCCATATTGGGGCTATTACATTGCTTCCTCATTGGGGCTTACAATAATAGGAACACTCTTGTTTTTGAAACTTAAAAAACAAGGGATTTTTGGTTGCTTCCTATTGTCTATTGCGATGATAGCCACAATAAAAATCCTTACCTTGCCGTTGGTTGGCGCCTTGGAAAAGAACAGTGAATATAAAAGTATAGCAAACCTAAAAAGTTCTGCGGCCAAAGATGGATTGGATGTCTACTCCTTTGGAGAAATAGCCCCAGAACTCATCTGGGATTACGGTAGTTCTATTCCAACACTTAAGAATAAGGAAGACATTGATATTCCCGATGGAAAAATGTTTTACGTTCTTGTTATTCCCGTGGAAGAAAATGAATTTAAGCGTATATTTGAGCCCAATTACACCTTTAAAATAAAGAAGGTGTACGACCTTAACCACCATGCAACTCCTGGAACCAAAGGACATAAAAACCGTTTGACAAGCAATTTATATATAGTTCAAAAACGATGATGAATCTCTTTACAAAGTTTGAAAAAATTGGATATGGTATTTTGGCAATAATAGTCCTATTGGGACTGTATCTAGGACTAACCAATGAGGCCTATTTTGATACTAATTTTTCTAGGGAAGATGGCCCAGTGGAATGGGGCAC